>DATIGE010000066.1 GCA_035454885.1 bacterium | reverse complement strand
TTGATGCGTTCCTCGCCTACGACTGGGACGATGACTGCGTTCCGACGCCGCGCGCGCTCATCTGGATGGGCGCGATCGCGACGGCCTTCATTGCCGGGTTTTTCGGCTTCCTGGCGTTCGTCTTCATCCACATCCGGTCGTGGTGGTGGCGGGGGGCCCTCCTCCTCGTCATCCTCCTGATCGCCGCGTGGAATGAATGGGACTGGCGGCGGCGTGCCCGGCGCTAAAACAATGGCGCCGGGCACGCGTTGATGGGCTCCGGGAGGCCAACCCCGCATGTCAGGGGACCCCAAGCACTGAGGCCACAATCGAGTCGAACGGAATGACCTGCAAGGGGCGCCTTGCCCGTCACTCTGCCGCCCGCATGAAGCCGCCCGTTGCGTGTCTCTTCTGCCACTTCCGGGCGGCCGCTCGGACGAGCCAGAAGGAGAGGAGGGCGGACGGGATCCCCAAGACAAGTCCGCCCAGAACGAGGGCCTCCAGATTCGGCAGGGTCTGGTGCTTGACCCAGGCGAGGAGGGGCGCGTTTCCGGGCGGGCTGATGGCCGGCGAGCGCAGGAGGAAGCGGCCGGTCACGACCTCCGCGGTCAACAAGAGCGGAATGACGGGATAGATGAGCAGGACGAAATTGTTTCCGATCAGACAGGCGGCCTTGTTGGCCCGGACGCACCACGCGATCGCGAGGGCCGCGAGCGTGTCCAAGACGGGGAACGGATAAAACGTCGCGAAGAGCCCGATCGCGAAACCCGCCGCGATGGCGTTCGGAGAGGCGTCTTGACGGATCAGCCGGTCCCACGCCACCTTCAGCTTCCCGCGAACCCCTCTCATTCGAAAATCATACACCTTCTTAGTGTCAGTGTACCCGGTAAGTGTACTCGGTGCATCGGAGCGTAGCGGGTACACTTTTTTATTTCATCGTTGGCTTTTTAGGATTTGGCGCGTCGTAGAGGTCCCGATGGAGAGTGCGGTCCCTATCCAAACGCTCCATCGTCCTGATCACAGATTTAGCTTGAGGGTCGTCTATCTGCTCCAGGGCCCATCTGGCCGTACTTCGAAACTCGGGGATTCGGAGCATTTCAACAAGCAATGGGACAGACCGAGGGTCTCCGATACTTCCCAGGGCGCCGATCGCGCACTTGCGGAGAGTCCTGTCCCTACCGTTTTTTAGAATTTGCATCAATGCCGAAACGGCTTGAGGGTCCTTGAGATCGCCTGCAGCTCTAATTGCATTCCTGCAGATCGCTGGATCGGGATCGTCGAGGTGGGCGAGAGCCCACTCCTTCGCGTCCGCCGGGGGCAGGACGTCCAGGTAAACGCTACCCAGGCCGTTGCCTTGGGCGATCAGATGATCCAACAGGGCGTTGACCGCCATTGGGTCTCCATAGAGACCCAGGTCCAAAGTGGCTGCGTCGATGAGAGTCCGATCCTTGCCGTGGAGATCGGCGAGGCATTCGCCCAAGCCTGCGTCGATTCCAGGAGTGCGAGCGGCGTCTTTATGGAAATGTCGGAGCGGATCCCTGTCCAGGAACCGCGTTATCCTAAAGAGAGACTGAAGACGGACGCTCTCCGGCTTGTAGAGTTCATATCCCAGACAGAGGTTGCGGACGTTCATGCGGGTGAACGCCACCCCCTGAGACGTCAGGTATCCCCGCAGGGCATGAAACTTATCCTGATTCACCAGCCCCACCGCCCGCTCGGCCACGTTCGCCAGGTGGGAGAACGTCTGTTGGGCCACGGGAAAAGAGGGTAGAAATTGGATGATCATTTTCACTAAGGTATCGGTCCTTCGCAAACAGTGTTGTGTTTCGGAAGGGCAGGCGGCGAGATTTGTGAGAATGAATAAGAGAAGTGTACCCGGGACGCTCCAATATGCCCAGTTTGGCTCAAGCGCGGCCCTCTGGCGTCTTCTGCGGGTAAAATCTGGGGGGAGGGTTCGAAGATTGAGATGGCGGCGTCCGACTTGTCGGTCTCATTTCTCGCCAAATCAACCGCTTCGAAGCGTACCGGGTCCACTGGCTTTTGACGGCGGGATTGGGGGGAGGGGATGGAGGGAGTTTTAGCGGAGGCGGGGTCTGGAGGCGAATGTTTATCGCCAACTTTTGGGGCTCCTTTTGTTTGGGTCTTCGGACATGCTTTTATTTTGATAACATCGGCACCGGAAGGGGTATGAGAAGACCCATTTTTTGGACTCGAGATCAGAAAAGAGCTGTCAGTCTAAGTATTTAAAAAATATCCCCGATAAGCATGTATTTTGCATCACGCTCTGCAAGAGGGGTGCAGATATGATAAAAGTTATTACAGCAAGAAAGTCCGTCCTCTATGCCATGGCCGTTTTCATTTCCGCCTCACTTTCTTTATTCGGGAAACCAAGTCCCTCATGGGCGGGGGAGGAGCGACCCAACTCGGACAAGAAGGGGGGCCATATTTATAGCCCCGCCGACATCGGTGGACAGCTGCAAACGACCTCTCAGTCAAGGGAGCTTCTGACTCAGCCTGGATTCCTTCAGGATCTTGCGACGAGAAAGGGGCTGGGGGATCTAGTCTACGTCAGAAAGGATACCGTCACTATTTACTGTAGCTCGCTGATGAACGTGTCGAACGATCCCCTTTATATCCATCGATACTGTTATGATCGCGATTACGAGCAAAGTTCCAACAACCCTGAGCCGGGATACCAGGATCCGCCTCCCCTCTCGTGCAATCCCGGCGACGTCCTTTTCGCGTTTCAGGCCCTGCCCGACACGTCACAAACGGTCAATGCAGTGCAAGAAGAACTCGGCATGAATACCGGCTTCGGAGTGGCGCGTCGGGAAAGCGGGGGACCCTTCGCGGTCTCCCTCGTATCGGCGCTGGATGGCACGAGCTCCAATCCCGTAAAACTCGAGGTCGAGCGATACGCGGTCTGCATCAGAACGAGCCGATTGAACCATTAGAACCACCTTAGTTGCTCTTCTTATTTCTTCCCTTCCTGATAAGGCGTCGAAGTCACGATGAACGTCCCCACGCCCTCGGCCTGGCCTCCCTCGTTGTAGCGGAGGGTCATGCCGGTGGCTTTTTGAATGGGGGCGCCCAGGAAGAGGTCGATCCGATTTTGGCGGCGGGATTGGGGGGAGGGCATGGAGGGGGTCACAAGCAGTTACTCAACAGAACAGTTCGCTCCAGGAGACAAAACCAGGTGATCTTCCCGAGGGACAAAGAAATCAATCCTTTCTTGACCGAAGAAAAGAGCATAGGCCCCTTGTTCCATTTTAGCTGAGACTTCCTCGACGCGCCGCCGTTCTTCAGGCTCCCGGCCTGCAGAGTCCGTTTGCAGGTCCAGCATCATGATCATTTGTTCCTGAGACTCTGACGACAGGGTTCGAAGCCTTCCGGATGTGGAAGGAGAGAGAGGGCTAATCCACCAGATCCGGTCATTTCGGAGCAGCCGAAAAGCCGATTCATGAACATGATTCATTTGCACGGTGATGCGATCGGGACCCGCCCATGTTTTAACCAGCGATGCCGATCCGATCAGAATTTGGGAACAAGGTTGCAGAATATCCAGAGACTGGCCGCTATAGGTCATTTGCAAGGCCAGGTAAGACATGGGACCGGTTGAGATCATACTCAGAGGCGCCTCCGAACAATGCCCATCCAATATCGACGCCGGCGTTAGGATGTTGTCAAAACGGAGTAACTATTCGTCCACTCGCGTGGACATCCATGGATCGCACGCATGGCCCAGCCTGCCTCGTTGTAACGGAGGGTCGTGCCGGTGGCTTTTTGAATGGGGGCTCCCATGAAGACGTCGATCAATTTTTGGCGGCGGGCTTGGGGGGGAGCACTTCGAGGAAGTCGATTTCCGGACGGCGATTTGTTAGAAATCAACGGCTTCGACGCGTACCGGGTACACTTTTTTTGTGAGCCGGCTGGAGCTCGGCTCGGGGGCGGTGGCGATGCGGTATGAGCCGAGAAGGTAGAGGGGATCATCGCCGACGCTGTTTTATGCTGTGTGATGTACACCTTTTAAGTTTTGCAACCTATTGATATTACTTATATTATTCAATTGTGAGATATTCATTCATAAACTAAGTGGAAACTTAAGCGTAAAATAGTACGATAATAATTGCAGAATATTATAAGGATATTTTATGAGCAATTTTTCAACGGAAACTGAAGAGTTCGTATCCGTGACCAAGGTGGGGCGCAATTTCGGTCAATACCTCGAAGCTCTGCAAAAGGATGAAAAAGAGAAGTTCATCATCCTTAGGAACAATGAGCCCGAGGCGGTTCTGTTGACTATGGAAATGTATCAAATGCTTCAGACCAAACTGCAGGAATTAGAAGAACTTCTCGAAGATTTGGTGACCTCGCGTGAGATTGCTGCGCGCGTCGAGGACAAGAAGAATCTTAAGTCGGCGGTCACATTGGAAGAGCTTGGAAAGAGACATGGCCTCGAAAAGTGAGTGGCGGGTCATTGTCGTCGAAGCCGCTCAGAAGGATTTCGCCAAGCTCGACAAAGGCCTCCAGAACATTGTTTTCTCCCATCTGAATAAAATCAAAATCGACCCTGAACGGATGGGCAAGCCTCTGCGCGGTCCTCTCTCGGGCTTCAAGAAGGAATATTTCTTGAATAAGAGTTACCGGATTGTCTTTCGCGTCAAATCGTCCGACAAAGTAGTCGAAATCTGGGCTATAGGTCGTCGTGACAAGTCGGAGGTTTATGAAACTCTGGCGAAGAGGATCAAATAAGAGAAATTCTACCGCGCGCTGGCATGGCCTACGGCGGGTTTAAAATCATCGTCGAGGTGACGGCCTTCGGCCTTCCCTTTATCACTTGGCCTTGGATCAAGAAGTAATGAACCACTTCAATCTAAACTTCGTCTGTTGTTCCAATGAAGAGGTCGATCACTTTTTGGCGGCGGGATTGGGGGGAGGGCATGGAGGGGGTTTTAATCGATCGGTTCGACGCGTACCGGGTACACTTTTGTTTCACTTTTTTTCCGGACGGCGAGACGCTCCTGCACCTGTCGATTGCAGTTCTATCGTGAACTTGGTATCCGATCTTACAAGGAGCCCCTATGATCCATCTCATCGTTTCGTTCGTCCTCGCGGCGGCCTTTGTGATGGCCGGGTGCGGGCCCAGGATTTCGAAGGAGACCTATGTGGCCGCGATGGCGGACATGGGATGCAAGATGGTGATGGAGAACAGCCCGGGCGGGGAGGCCGTCCTCAAAGAGAAGGGGATCAGCCAGGCCGATATCGACGAGTTCCGAAAGAAATCCGGCCGCGACGACATGATGGCGGCCGCGACCGAGATCGCGAACAAGGTTGCGGCGTGTCATGGAGTGAAGTGATGTCGAAAGTTATATATTCCGCTTTGTTGGCCGCTTGTCTGTTATCGGTCGTTCCTGAGGCGCTCTCGTGTGAAGGCGATCCCAACGAAGGCAAAGATCCGTCACGGGATCCCATGGTTCAGGCGCGCGTCGGTACTTGGAAGGTCATGGAAAAGGTCGAGTCGATCCTGATCGTGCGTTAGCACGGCAGCTATTACCGGGTGAATTTCTTCCCGCCGTCCTGCTCCGTTTTTAGACACAAATCTTCCTGGCCTTTCATTTTCTTCGTGTCTTCCCCGCGCGTGGGAGCGACAATCTGTTCATTCCCCATGAAGACAACTTTCCTCATCGCCCTCGTGACGTGGCTGCCGTTCGCACCGTTTGAACGTGCCGGTGCTCATACGGTGGCGGCTTCTTTTGATGGGTTTGTTTGGGAGATGGAGAGGGATCAAGCGGAGAGGCGCGGGTGTTGCTCGCATCATGGTGGGGTGTGCGGGTGCCGCGGGGGGAGGGCTTTGTGTTGTGATGGGAGGGTGAGTCCGAGTTGTGGGTGTGACTGATCTTATATTTTCAATGGGTTCGACGCGTACCGGGTACACTTTTAGAGAGGTTTTCGCTGCAAGTGGATTTTTATGGACCCATCGATTTATTCGCAATAAATATTTTTTATGACTCAAGATGTGGATAAAGAAAACAACTCAAAAACAGTTTCTCCACAAGATTTCCTATTAAAAATTCCACTATACGAAGATGTTGCAATTAATGAAAATGGCTTTCATGATTTGGAGTACTTTAAAGGCTCAGTTGATTGCTTCTGCTTGGAATGTGGTCGTCATAGCGTTTTTATTAGTAAGGGGAAAGAATATCGGGGGGGAAGTGGAACCAGTAATTACCAATTCCACATTGTTATTTATTGTACACGCGATGAGAACCACAGAGCTCGTTTTGTGTTCTTAGCTCACGACGGCCACATAAGGAAAATTGGTCAGTACCCCTCACAAGCTGATTTAACGACCCCAGATTTGCAAAAATATCGGAAGGTGTTAGGCGATGATCGTTTTCCAGAACTAGCACGTGGTGTAGGGTTAATTTCTCATGGCGTTGGAATTGGAGCTTTTGTTTATTTGAGGAGAATATTTGAACACCTTATTTCAGAAGCTCGCCAAAAAGCTAAAGGAGACGAACACTGGAAAGAGGAGGATTTCGAAAAGGCCCGAATGGATGAAAGGATAGCTCTATTGCACGATTACTTGCCGAGTTTTCTTGTGGAGAACAGATTGCTGTACGGAATTCTTAGCAAAGGTGTTCATGACTTGACAGAGAACGACTGCCTTGAAGCATTTCCAATTGTAAAACTAGGGATCGAGTTAATACTTGATGAAGAGTTAGAGAGACATTCGCGAGCTAAAAAAGTCCAAAATGCAAAGAAAGAGATTGGAAGTTTAGGCGCTCGCTTAAAGAGAGAAAGCTAGATCACATTTGGTTTCGCTTTAGACTTTTATTGCTCAACTGGCCGGCGGGTCTTCGCTTTCTTTTCTTACAAAACTCTCCCGCATTCCTGATTTTTCTTTTCGCAATCACAGTGAGCACATAGTCGGAGCACGGCGGTCATTCTACTCACCTTTTGATGGATATTAGAGATCCTCCTGGTGAGCCCTTAAGGCCAAAAGTTAAAATAATTACGAGTAGCGAAACCAGAAATGTCATAGGCGGATTGAGAACTCATATGGCATCGACTGTTGCATTCCTCATATAGCTCCGGGAGGCGAAGTAGTTTTGCGCACCGAGCACGAAGTGATTAGATTACGTGTAAGACATTAAGGCTCTTCTTCACAGAGCTGTGCCTTGTGTCTTTGCACTCTTTACCACGCTCCGTGCTTTTGAAAGAATCTCTTTACCGCCTGATAAATGTTCAACAGCTTCTCTTCCCCAGAGTTCTTTCTTAATTCAATTTCAGAATTAATAAATGTTTTCGCAGACTCCTTACATTCTTTATAAATGGCTTCATTTTCAGGAACTGAGTACGTTTCCTTTCGTAGATAATTCAGAATCCATTTATCATCGTCGTCTTTTTCAACTAAGGAGAGAATTGTTTTAGCCTGGTCAGTAATGATTTTTGCTTCTTCGACAGCTACGCCTTTTTGGGGAATTGCAGCCAGGTCGCTAAGGTAGCTAATTAGACTCTCCCCTATAACAATTCGTAAATGGCCGGCCTCCTTTTCTAGCCGAGCAGCTCTATGAAGCATGGTTCCATAAATGCTATGGTCTTCTATGTGCGTTCCCCAGCCCAGTTCTATAGCACCACGAACTGGAATGCCGTCTCTCAGATTAGAAAGCATTTCCATCGAAATGCTTTCCATAAGGTCCTTAATGCTAACAACAGAAAGAGGAGCTTCTGCATTACTTGAGATCCGGACTTTTAATAAAGCAGCATCTCCCATGAATTCGACATTGACCTGCGCTGTTGTAAGCTGTTTCCATGCTTTTTCCGACACTTTGCCTACTAGTTCTGATGGAAGAGGAATCTCTTGATTAATCTGAGAAACAATTCTTCGGATGTTATCGCGAAATCTTTTCACCCGGCCGAAGGTTGGCTTTACTTTTTCTATAAGTTCGGCACGTTTCCCGGAGTTAAGACAATCTAAGACAAATTGATCTGATAAGCAGTCGAGGAGCTGACTTTGTCCCATCAGGTCGAAAAATCCTAGAACGTAAAAGTTATATTCAGGCATATCTTTCAAAATAAGTATCTTTTGATCTTATCGATGATGCAATGCTCCGATCGCATTCACGTCATTCCTTTTTAATAAACAGAACAAGGCAAGCACCACCAGAGACCCCATCCACAAATAAAACCCCAACCCAAGATAATCGACAAAATTAAGATTTTTGGGATCCATAGAGGATTCATTGAAGGGGACAGCCCTCAGCATATAGGATTGCAGGCCCAGAGCGACCGCGATGACGGAGACGATACTCGCGCCCAGCCGTTTTTTAAACTTGGCCAGCGCGAGGGCCAGTAGCATCAAAGGATTCGCGAACCAGGCGAAAACCCCGACAAAGACGCCCAGAAAACCCATGAGCAAGATCTTGTAGCCGTAATCCACCTGGGCGACGGGCTCCTGCCAGCCCTTGCAATAATCGATGATTTTCCCCTTATCGACGAAGGCTTTGCCGGAGGTGGCGTCTTCCACGCGCTCGCAACTGGTCATTCCCGAACCGCCAAAGGAAAACGAGGAACACTGGACGCCCTCCGTAACGGCGAAGGCGCATTCCCCGTGTTTGGGATTGGACCGGACGTCGGGCCTATAAACGATGCCGGGAGAAAACAGGGCCAAGACAAACAGGCCAAGACCGGCGATCAGTAAGCCGGAACGAAGTGAAGGTGACAGAGTAGATTTCTTAGGCATCTTCGGATCCCGCAGCATCACCGAAAAATAACTCTGCTGCTCACCGTCCAGGATTCAAACCCTCCCGTCCGGAATGTCGGACTTTATCTCATAATCCCCGATCAAATCCAGCGGCATAGGGGTTGCATATCAGATCTTCGTCGTTGCCGAGTATAACGCTATTGTTATATACTTCTTATGCAACTTAGAATACTGTCACAAGTTGTCAGGGAGATGAAGGGTGAGCCGGACGAGCTTAAGCAGAGTGTCTATGGAACATTGGAGAGGGTGGGGCGGGGCGAATCGATCGGCATGCCCCTCTGTCGGCCCTTACCGTCTATCGCCCGAGGCCTCTATGAACTTCGGTTCTCCTACAGGTCGGGCGAATACAGGATCTTTTACTACATCAAGGTGAAGGATGCGATTTACGTGGTGCATGCGATGAGGAAGAAATCAGAAAAGATCGAGAAAAGGACGGTTGACTTGCTACTTGCCAGAATCAGGAGTGTGTCATGAAAAAGAAGGGGACAATCTATCTCAGCCTCAGTGAATTCGGTTCCGCGATCGGATTGAGCCAATTGGAGAAGGGGCTCATCCACCAAAAGAATCGAATGATTGATTATTTGAAAGATGCGCGCGCTGCGCGAGGCCTGACGCAGGCGGAATTGGCCCGGAAGGTCGGTACTCTGCAACCCGCAATCGCGCGCATGGAGGCGGGACAAGTTGGGGATGTCAGTTTTGATTTCCTGGTCCGGGTGGCTCTAGCCCTGGGGATAACCTTGGAAGTGAGTTCCCAGAAAAAGGCCGCCTGAAGACCGCTCTAGCGGGTCTTCCTAGACAAAGTTCTTATTCTTAATCTTATCGATGATGATTTTTTCCGGCATGAGCGGATCCCGCGGATTCACCGAGAAGTAAGACTGCTGCTCACACCGCCTCTTATGGCTAATGAGCCACTTCAGAATATCCGAAACCCCCTTATTCTTCTTGTCTTTGAAGAACGGATCATTCGCCAACGCATCCCGGGCCTTCTTCAACTGCCGCGACTCCGTCGCATCGTTCTCCTTCACCCCATAGTCCGGCAGATCGTACTTCTTAATGTCCTCCGGCAGCACCCCCAAGAACCGCACTTCCGGCGCGGAGAAGTCGGAGTTCCGGATCAGACTCGCCGCCGACCCGGCCTTGAGCGTGCGGAAGATGTTCTGCATGGTGTAGGCGTCGAGGTCTCCAAAGAAGTAGCAGGGGATGGAGAGCTCGTCTTGGATCAGCTTCGTCCAGCCGCGGACGGCGTTCGACGGGACGCCCTGGGCGCCCAGCAAGATGACGTTGTGGCGCTTGGTGAACCCGGAGTTGACCAGCGTGTTCGCCGTGCCTTCCGACTCGACCACCAGGCAGAAGTCGATCTTCTTCTTGGCCTTGAGCTTCAAGCTCTGCGGCCGGTTCTTCGGCTGGAAAGGGGAGGTGCCGAGGGTGGACAGGTCGATCGTGGCCTTGCCGCCGTCGGGCAGGGTCTCGGTCACCACCAATTGCTGGCTGTAGGTCTGACCGCCGCGGTCGTTGGCGAAGCAGTTCAAGTCTTCCCGGTAGCACTCCATCATCTCGCCGATGAAATCGATGATGGCGTCGCTCTCGTCCTGATCGACGAAGTCCAGGGGCTTTAAGGCCGCGTTGTGCTTAATCTCGCCCTTGCTGATGTAGTACAGCTCGCGCTTCGTGTTCGTGGCGCCGACCTCCAGGTTTCTTAGGATCAACTCCAGCATGAAGATGGCTCGGGACATCTTTTGGACGGAGCTGACGTTCAGCTCCGTCGCCACCTTCTTGTCGCCGGGGGTCAGGTAGCCCACCTTGGGGTTGTAGAAGGAGTTGTCGAGCGAGCACTTGGTGGCCTGGAGGACGGGGCGCTTGGCCTTTTCCAGGTCGCGCAAGAGCTGCTCGCAGAGTTCCTTGGACAGTTTGGGGACGTCGACGTCGGTGGCCATGAGAGTTGCCCTTTCTAAATCCATCGCCGGACTTGGCTTTTGTAAGCCCGGTACTCGTCTCCGAATTTTTGTTCCAGATAGCGCTCTTCCTTGCGGATCGGGTAGCGGTCCAAAAAGACGACCAAGGGGATCGTCATGAGGATGCCCCACAGGTTGTTCACCTCGAGGGCGATGCCCAGGGAGACGAGGACCATGCCCAGATAGATCGGGTTCCGGGTCAGGCGGTACAGCCCGCCCAAGACCAGTTTCGTGCTCGTCTTCCAGGGGATGTGCGCCGTGCCCGCTTTCTTGAACAGTTGGATGCTCGAGGCAATGAAGCCGAAACCGAGGCCGATGAAGACGGCCCCGACGATCCAGGGAATGGACCACGGGATCAGGCGGACGGGAAAAAACCAGTGCAGGAGGAGGCCGGCCAACGCGCACGTAAAGAGCACGAGCGGCGGGGGGATGCGGATCTGGGCGCTGTCCTGCTCGATGTGGATCATCGTCTGTTCCTTTAAGAATCCGTGAAGAGCGACGCCTGGCGCTTGTCCGCCTTGGCCCGGGCCTTGGGCGCGGAAGGCAGCTTGCCTCTCTTCTTTTCCTTCTTCGCCTTCCCGGCGGGGGGCGGGGCTTCTTCCGGCGCCGGGGCCGACGCCGGAGTCTCTGGGACGCCGGGGAGGATGCCGGTGGTCTCCGCCATCTTTTGAACCGCCAGCTCGGCGTGCTCGATGGCGACCTCCAACTCCTTCTCGGCGAGTGCCGCGTCGCGGCCCAGGATCTTCGCCAGGCCTTCCAAGGCCTTCGCGCGGCGGGCCTTCGGAGACTTCGTGATCCGGCAGGCCCCGTCGACCAGGATCGGGGCGAACATCTCGATGTGCTGGCGCTTCTTCTCCAGATCCGCCTCCTTCGTCTCGCGCCGGATATGTTTGGACAAGCGTTGGCCGGCCTGGATCAAGGTGCGGCGGATCTCCTCCACCAGCTCGTCGCTGGCGTCGACCGTCTCCTTGGAGGCGTTCTTGAACTTGATGAAGGGGGAGACCACGCTCACCGCGACGATGTAAGGCCCGAGCGGCAGGGCCCCCTTGGGCTGATTCAGGCCGTAAGAGCGCCAATTGACCGACGTCGCCGCCTGGGTCATCGCGCAGGCGGACTTGTCGAACTGGAGGGGGACGCGGTTGGCGAAGCGGAGCAGGGTGACCGGCTCGTCTTCGGACAGGCTCCTGTCCAGGAGGCGGGCGACGGCGACCTCCACCAGGACGGGCTTGAAGTCGCAGATGGTGGGCTTGCGCGAGACGACGGCGAAAAAATCCACCTGGCCGACGCGCTGGATGCTCTTGGCCAGGGCCGCCTCGCCGATGGAGAGGACGCTCTTGGTGGACGGGGCCATGAGCTGGACCTTTTGGAGGGCGGCAAAGACCTGTTTGAAATGCTCCTCGGTCGCGCTGTCGACGCTCATGTCGAGGAGGGATTTCGCGATGCCGCCGTCCTTCTTGGGCATGGCCGTCAGCTGTTTGAGGACCCCGTCCGAGACGCGGGAGAACCCCTTCTTCAACCAGGCCCCGATCGAGACGCGGCCGAAGAGGTGCGAATGGGCGATGAACTCGCCCAGCTTCATCGTGTGCGGATGCGGCTCGACGGCGTCCGGGATCTCCGGGAGGACGTCCGTCACGCGCGGGATCTCCACCCAGTCGGAGTCCAGGACCTTGTAGCGCAGCGAGAGGTGAGGGTTCACCAGCGTCGTGCCCGTCAGGTAGGCGAGGAGGCCGCCTTCGCCGTTCAACTGGATGCGGGCGTCGATGACGAATTCACAGGAGAGGCCGTGATCGCGGTCCCAATCGACGGCCTCTTTTTCCTTCAAAACGCCCTTGTTGTGCTTGATGTCGACCTCGACCACGCACTTGATGGCCTTCCGCATCTTCGAGGTCTTGGTGATGACGGTGGCGCCGCGGGCGCTGGTGAGCTGCGCCCAGGTGGTGACGGCCGAGATGCCGATGCCCTGCTGGCCGCGGCTGCAGCGGCCCCGTCCGAACTTGGAGCTGGCGAGGTACTCGCCGAACACCTTGACGACGTCTTCGGTCTCCAGACCCGGGCCGTTGTCCTCGACCCGGACACGGATGGCATCCGCGTTCTTGGCCGTCCCTTCGCCGGTCTTTTCAATGAGGACCGAGACGTCCGGCAGGATGCCCGCGTCCTCGCAGGCGTCCAGCGAATTGTCGACGGCCTCCTTGATCGTCGTCAGGGCGGCCTTCGTGTAGGAGGAGAAGCCGACCTGCTGGAGGTTTTTTGAAAAATATTCCGCGCTGGAGGCGGAGGTGATCGTTTGTTGTTTCGCCATTGAGTCCCAACCATGATCCATCCCCGGCGGTTTTGGCAAGCTTTTGATGTTTTTTAAGCCGCGGAGAAGGGTTAAAGTCCCGGTTTGAGAAAAGGGGGCTTATGCGCGGATTAAAATTCACAGGTCTCTGGCTGGCGCCGGTCCTCGCCGTCTTTCTTTGCCGAGCGGCCCTGGCCCAACCGGATCCCGCGCAAGGTCCCACCGAGATTGTCTCCCCGGCGGCGGTTGAGGGTTTGAACGGTTACGGCCGGAGCCTCATGGCCGTCATTGCCGAATTCATCGGAAAGACGATGGATGCCGAGGCCGATCTCCTGACGCTCTTGTCCGAGACCCAGGACATCGAATCCGGCCAATGGCAGGACATCAAGCCGCGTTTGGCCGCGGCGCGGGCCTTGGGCGCCAAGGGGTTGCTGTGGTTCGCCCAACCCGACGGAACCTATTACACGGTGGAAAAGGACCGGATGCCCGAGGGCCTCAAGGATCGGGACTATTTCCCAAGACTCATGGCCGGCGAAAAGGTGGTGGCCTCGCTGGTGGTCAGCCGGTCCACGGGAAAGAAATCGATCGTCATCGCGATGCCGGTTAAAAACAAGGGCGCGATCGTCGGGGCGGTCGGCGCCTCCATCTTTTTGGAGGATTTGAACAAAGAACTTTCCAATTCGTTGACCTTGCCGGACGGGGTCTATTTTTACGCGCTTTCGCCGGACGGGACGGTGGTCCTGCATAAAAGCGCGGGCATGATCTTCGCCAAGGCCCGCGAGCTTGGCTCTCCGACCCTCACCCAGGCGATCGACGAAATGTTCCGCAAGCCCTCCGGAGAGACGGCCTACGAGTTCAACGGCTTCTCGAAGCGGGCCTTCTTCATGACGATCCCCCGTCTCGGGTGGAAAGTCGTGTTGGGCGCCAATCTCAAAAAGCTGTAAGCCTGATTTCACATTCTCCCGTCCCGTCGGGCGTTTACACCCGTATACGGAATCCTTGCCGGAAAGGGCATAGGCCGCAACCTCCCGTGTCCAACCTGCGATGGTGTCGGTGTGCAAACGATGAATGTGATTCCATTCCAGCCGGTCACTTTAAGCGCGCTGAACGTGTATTCCCTGCGCGCCTTCCACCCGGACCCCGAGCGGGGCACCCTGTTCGGCCCCAGCATGGAGACGTCCGACCTGAATTTGCCTTCGAGGCCGGTCATCGACGGGGAGGCGGCGTCCGATCTGAGGCTTTTCTCCGTCCTGGCCGTGGGGGAGGCGAGGGAGTATTGGGGCCTTTGTTCCCGCCAGGGCCTGGAAAGGCCGTATGCCCTGCCGAGGCTCGATCCCAGAGGGACGCCGTGGTTTTTCGAGAAATATCAGACAGGCGACGACGGCCTCTCGCACGGCCGCGCCGTCTTTTATACCCCCGATCCCGTCCGCCGGGTGGAGCTGGACCTTCGCACGCCTCTTTGCCAGCGGTATTCCTTCTCCATCGAATCGCCCGCCGCACGATTCACGCAAGCCATCCTCGTCAACGAAAACGATGACTCCGTTTTCACGGACTATTTTTCGGCGGAGATCCGCGCGGTTCCGTTCGAGAGGGCCTGGAAACTCGCCTTGGGCCTTTCCACGGCGCTTTACGCCTCGCCCCAGTACGACGCGGACACCGAACTCGGCGCCTTGCGGTTCCGGCAGGGGGGGCTGGGCCTCTGGACGGAAGTCCCCCGCCTGAGGGGGCGTTTCAGAACTCCCGTCTTCCACAGGGCCAGCCACGGCGAGCTCTCGTTCGCCTCGACTCTCTCCGTTTTCGGGGGTTCCGAGACGGCGCTTCGCCCCCCGGTCGTCTCCCTGCGATTGAGACCGGCGACCCTGACCGCTTGGAATCTGGACGTCACGCTCCACCGCCCCTCGCAACGAGCGAGCCGCCTCATGCCGCTCGCTCCAAGGTTGAGACAGCTGCTATGGGACCCGATCTTCGACGCCATTTTCACGAAACGCCGCGCCTGATCTCCAACCGGCCCGGCGGCTTGACGAGCGTTTGGGTCGAGGCTAAAAAACGCGCCATGACTGGAGTTCTTGCCCTTTTGGCCCTTCTCTGCCTGTGCCCGCCATCCGCGGCCCAGGCCGCCGGCGACGAAACGTTGCGGGCGATGCGCGCCGGGCTGGCCGAGACCGCGGAGGCGATCGAGGAGTTCAAGACCATGAACGGCGGATATCCCGAGAGCCTGGAGGAATTGGAGCCGCCGGTTTACGAGGTCAAACCCGACCTGGCCGGGAGACCGCCGGTTTACAAACTCAGGGATGACGGGATTTCCTACGAACTGTCCTACCTCGGTCCGGACGGCCGCGAGGGCACCGACGACGACATCCGCTACGATGCCCGCCGAAACCACCGGCCCATGCCCTGGCTCGAAAAGCGCGGCCGCTGAATCAGCGCCGGGCCACGCGAAAGTAACCCTTCAGGGACTCCTCCATCGTCGTGATGCCGACCGCCTTGCGTTGCTGGACGTCGTAGAAGATTCGGATGCCGGCGTCCGGCTCCCCCAGCTGGACGGCCAGACGGGCGAGTTTCGAACGCGCTCGAACGGATTCTTGAAGCCAATGCAGGTGCTCCACGAGTCCGAACGGACGGGAGTAGGTGGGCCGTTTCGACCAGGCGTTGAGGCGCCGCTTGGCCCCGACGATGGCCATCCGCATCTGGTGCAGATCGTCGACGGTCATGGCGGAGTTCGGATGAACCGACATCCAGTCCGGACGGGGGCTCAGATTGGCGAAAAAGTCCGTAAAAGGCCTGTCGTTCTCCAAGTGGACCCGAAGGGCGTCCGGAACGACGTTCAACGCCTTGAGGAGTCCGATCTCCTGGAGCCGCATTTCCATCATATAACCGTTTAATGTCTTGATCTGCTCGGCCGGCGCGGGGGCCATCAGGGAGGAGGCCTCCCAGGGGTCCATGGCCGTCAGCCCCTGGGGGACGCGGCTCCAGAGCGTGACGTGTTGAAAGAGTTGTTGAGTCCCCAGGGTCATGACCGCCCGCTCATCGGGGCCGTTTGAGAATGGTTGCTAGGAATGGGTCAGGAATCCCGTATTCGCGCGAATACGATTCCTGCGGCCATTCGTCCCCCTGCGTTGCCTCCGTGGGTCCTTTCCCCTATTTGAATGGGAGGAGTCTGTCATGCACGCGAGCGCAAGCCCCTACATCATCCCTTTGACGACGGTCCCCGGAATCCTGATCCAGTCGATCGGGATCTCCGCAAGCTACCGCCTGGCGGCTGAGCGCCTGCTCGCGCAGGCATGGCGGCTGGACGCCCACCTCTGCGGGGCCGTGGAGGCGGTGCCGGCGGAGGGGAGGGCGGATTATTTCCTGAACCTGGACCGTTTGGACTGGAAAGCATCGCGGGAGATCTTCCTCGAGATCCGGGGGCACAAGGAGGGGTTGGAACCCGATCACTCGCTTCTCGGCCACGTGGCGGGCCTCGTCGATTACATCTCCCACCTGACGACGAACCTCCTGCCGCTGACGTGCCGTGGCAATCCGCGGCTTCTGGCGTCGGTCCCCGCGTCCGGAAGCGGGTTATCGTACGCCGGGATCGACGGACCGACCTTCGAATGGTCGATCGCGCTCTATATGGGGATTTCCCCCTTTCCCGTCTTCGGGCTGAATATCCCGTACGCCGATGACGGGATCGCGCGCTCGTTGAGCCCCTTCGGATTCGGGGCCGTGACCTATCTCACCCTGGCCCTCCAGCCGGAGCTCGCCACGGACCGTCACGTCCCTGCGGAAATCACGCGTGACGGTTTCAGCCGCCCGGTCGCTCGGCCGCGGCTCGAGGTCCTGGCCGACCGATCGCTCGTCCTAAAGGAAGATTAATCCCTGGTCCGAGCGCGCGTCCGGGGCTATATTCCCCGATCATGAACGATGCCTGGCACGATCTCGGACCCGTCGAGGTCCTGAAGGACCCGCCGCTCCGGGAGATTCAGGTCGGTCCGATGCGGGTGGCGCTGTCCTATGCGAACGGGGAGTTCGCCGCCATCGGCGGCGTTTGCCCTCACGCGGGCGGGCCTCTGGGCGAGGGGACTCTCAAGGACGAGAAGATCTCCTGCCCCTGGCATTCCTTCCGGTACGACCGGAGGACGGGCGTCTGCCGCCTGGGGGAATCCCTCGAGTTCGCCGTCCCGAGCTACCCCCTCAAGATCAAAGACGGCCGCCTCTTCGTCAGTCCGAAGCCGGCCACCAAGGGCAGGCCGATGCCCGAATACGAGGATGAACTGACGCGTCCCATCCGGCGGGAACCCGGCCCGACGCGGGTGGCGGGGATCTCGACGACCGTCATGGACGCGAGGCATCCGCGTTACTCGACGTCGGAGACCCTTCTTCAGGCCGCCCTCGACCACGCCCGGGACGAACTCAAGGCCGAGACCCGGCTGATCCGCATGAACGACCTCCGCGTCCGCCACTGCGAGGGCTATTACTCCAAGAGCTCGCACGCCTGCCTCTGGCCCTGCACGATCACGCGCGGAGACGAGAACGACCAGATGGACCGGATCTACGAGGCGATGGTGCATTGGGCGGACGTCCTTCTGGTCGCGACGCCCATCCGCTGGGGCGCGGCGAGCTCGCTCTATTACAAGATGGTGGAGAGGTTGAACTGCGTCCAGAACCAGATCACGCTCCACAACAACGTGCTCATCCGGAACAAGGTCGCCTCCTTCCTCATCATCGGGGGGCAGGACAACGTCCAGCTCGTGGCCGGACAGATGATGGGTTTCTTCGCCGAGCTCGGGTTCGTGTTCCCGCCGTTCCCCTACATCGCGCATTCCCTGGGCTGGGCCGCCGAGAACATGGAGAGAAACGTGAAGTACGTGAAGAAGAGCCGGATGCTTCACGAAGGGGCGAAGGACCTTGTCCGGCGGGCCGTGGAGATGTCCAAGGTCCTCCTGGAGAGCCCGGTCTGCACGGCCGCGATCGAAAGGGCCGGCCGGAAGGCCCACGCCGGCACGCCGCCCGATCAGGCCGGTTGAATCAACGGGCCTTCAAACTTTCCAGGTCGATCACGAACCGGTACCTGACGTCGCCCTGGATCGTCCTCTCGTAGGCCTCGTTCACCTTCTGAATGGGAATCGTCTCGATCTCCGACGCGATCTCGTGCTTGCCGCAGAAATCGAGCATCTCCTGGGTCTCCGCGATGCCGCCGATGACGGATCCCGCCAGGCTCCGGCGGCGCAGGATGAGCGTGGTGGGGTGGAGGGTGGGCTTGGCGTCCGGGACGCCGAGCAGCACGAGTGCCCCGTCGCGGTCCAAGAGGTTCAAGGTGCGCTCCCAGTCGATCTCGACGGGGACCGTGTTCACGAGAAGATCGAACTTGCCCGCATTCTGATCCAGGGTCCTGGGATCGGACGTCAGGAAAAAGTTCTGGGCGCCGAGGCGCCGGGCGTCGGCTTCCTTCTTCTTGGAGTGGCTGAGCACCGTCACGTCCGCGCCCAGGGCCTTGGCGATCTTGACGCCCATGTGGCCCAGGCCCCCCAGGCCGATGACGCCCACGCGCGAACCGGGGCCCGTCTTCCAGTGGCGGAGGGGGGAGTAGAGCGTGATGCCGGCGCAGAGGAGGGGGGCCGCGCGGTCCAGCGGGAGGTTTTTCGGAATCTGGAGGACGAAGTGTTCGTCCACGACGATCCGGGTCGAGTAGCCGCCGTAGGTCGGGTTTTTTCCGTCTTTCTCGACGCTGTTATAGGTCCAAACCGGCTTGAGGCAGTACTGCTCGAGGCCGGCCTTGCAATCCTTGCATTCGCGGCAGGAGTCCACCAGGCAACCGACGCCGGCGTGGTCGCCCGTCTTGAAGCGCGTGACCTTCGCGCCCACCTTGGAGACGATGCCCGCGATCTCGTGGCCGGGCACCATGGGAAAGCTCGCGCCGCCCCATTCGTCCCTCGCTTGATGGATGTCGGAGTGGCAGATGCCGCAGAACTTGATGTCGATCTGGACGTCGTTGGGACCGGGCTCGCGGCGCTGGATCTCGAACGGGGCCAAAGGCTCCTTCGGGCTTCGGGCGGCGTAGGCGGGTGTGGTTTGCATGAGTCCCCCTTTCAAAGGGGGGATTGGACGCCTGTTCGGCCGGAAAATCAACGGGTTCCGCGGGACCCGTGTCCATGGGAATGGACATCCGGATGAAATGACGAAGCAATTAGATCGCAACATTTTACCCATTCGGACGACCAGGGGTCCAATGGGCATCAGCACCTACACCCCTTTGTTTCGAATCACCGGCTTCGGCCCCTTGGGGCTCCCGACCGATCCGGCGGCCTACGGGGTGAGTTCCGCCCTCATTGCCTCCGCGTCCCCTCCGAGTCCTTCCGGGTCTTCGAGCGCCTCTGTCTTCGCGGGGGCGGTGGAACCGGCCTCGCTGGGAAGCCCCGTTTCCAGGGCCACCGGCGGTCTCTGGGCGGCTGGCCGAGATTCCAAGCCCGGCTCGGTTCCTCCGTCGGCGACCCCCGGATCCGGCGGGTCGCGCATCGACGCGAGTTATTCCCTCAAGTTCGCGTCCGGCAGGCTCCGGGGCAGCGAGATCGCGCTCTCGGCGGAGAGGCCCTTGATCATCGGACGCACCAAGGGGCTCGAGATCGTCCTGGACGAGGCCAACGTCTCGGGCAGGCACGCGAAAATCTCGCTTTCGGGCCACGAGGTGACGATCGAGGACCTCGGATCGACGGGGGGAACCTACGTCAATGGGACGAAACTGAAAAAAGAACAGGTCTTGAAAGAGAACGACCGCGTCATGATCGGGTCGTCCATGTTCAGCCTCATCGTCGCCCGCGGGCCCTCGCCCGTCGTGGATTCGGCGAAGCCCACGGAAACGCAGAGACCGTCGGCCTACCTGATGCGGGGGACGATCACCGACATGCCGCTTCCCGACCTTTTGCAACTCTTCGAAGGTTCGCGAAAGAGCGGCGTGCTCCGCATGCGCGGCAACGTGAAAGGCGAGGCCCTCTCCGAAGGAGAAATCCATCTGCGCGAGGGCCGCGTCATCTTCGCTTCCGTCGACGGCAGGGAACACGTGGACCCCCGGAAATCCTTCTACCGGATCGTGACCTGGCAGGAGGGCGAATTCGAGCTCGTCTCTCCGGTTGTCCGGGATTTTCCCATGGAGATCGAGGAATCCATCCAGGGCTTGCTGATGGAGGGCTTCCGCATCATGGACGAGCTGGGCAACCTGGGCCCCGACCGCCCGCCTCTGACGGCGTCCGTCGCGGCCAGCCTCTCTTTGGAAAGACCGCTCCGGGGCCTGAGTCCCGAGGAACTGGACGTCATTCAATCGGTCTTAATGGGCGGGACGGTTCAAGACGTCCTGGACCGGGCGCCCGGCGATGACATCCTCACCACCAAGACCCTCACGGAACTGATCCGCAAGGGCTACGTCCAGATCACGTCCTAGGCTGGATTTCCGGCGATCCAGGCGCTATCGTCCGTTCCATGCACGCATCCCTGCAATCGTTTCATCCCGTCGTCGCGCGGTGGTTTGAAGACCGCTTCGGGACGCCCACCGAGCCCCAGTCCCGAGGCTGGCCGACGATCGCCTCCGGCCGCGATACCTTGATCGCCGCCCCCACCGGTTCGGGAAAGACGCTTGCCGCCTTTCTCGCCTGTATCGACCGCCTCGTCCGCGAAGGGACCCGCGGACGGCTCAAGGACGAGACCTCCGTCGTCTACGTCTCGCCCCTCAAGGCCCTGGGCAACGACATCCGGAAAAATCTGGAGGAACCCCTCGCGGAGCTCCGTTCCCGGGCGGCCAAGGATTGGGAGAAACTGCCGGAGATCCGGACCGCCGTCCGTAGCGGCGACACGACGCCGGGGGAGAGGGCGGCGATGATCAAAAGGCCTCCGCATATCCTCATCACGACGCCGGAGTCGCTCTACCTCCTGCTCACCTCCAGGAACGGGCGCAAGATGCTCAAGTCGGCCAAGACCGTCATCGTCGACGAGATCCACGCCGTCGCGCGCGACAAACGGGGTGCGCATCTCGCCCTGTCGCTCGAGAGGCTGGATCTTCTGGCCGGGCGCCGGATCCCGCGCGTGGGGCTCTCGGCCACCCAGCGTCCGATCGAGGAGATCGCGCGCTTCTTGGTGGGGACCCGGCGCGTGGGGAGGGACGGCGCCCCCGACTGCGCCATCGTCGATGCCGGTCACCGGAGGGACTTGGACCTCGAGATCGAGATGCCGAATGGCGAGCTGACGGCCGTCGCCTCCAAGGAGCTCTGGGCCGATATTTACGACCGCGTGGCCGCCCTGATCGGCGGGCACAGGAGCACGCTCGTCTTCGTCAACACGCGCCGCCTGGTCGAGCGCGCGACGCGCGCCCTGGCGGAGAGGCTGGGCGAGGAGGCGGTCGCCGCGCATCACGGGAGCCTCTCCAAGGAGAAGCGCCTCCACGCCGAGACGCGTCTCAAGGCGGGCCAGGCAAAGGCGGTCGTTGCGACGGCCTCGCTCGAACTTGGGCTCGACGTCGGCGCCGTCGACCTGGTCTGCCACATCGGGAGCCCCCGGAGCCTCGCCGTCGGCCTGCAGAGGATCGGACGCGCGGGACACGTCCCTTCCGGGGGGATCCGGCCTCTCATCCTGCCCAAGGGCAGGATCTTTCCGGTGACCCGGGACGAGCTGATCGAATGCGCCGCCTTCGTGCGGGGCGTCCGGCGCGGCAATCTGGAGAAAACGTCGATTCGTCCGCACCCCCTGGACGTCATGGCCCAGCAGATCGTGGCGGCGGTCGCCTGCGAGGAGATGACGATCGACGAGACGTTCGCGATGGTGCGGGGGGCTTGGGCCTACGCGGGGCTCGAACGCCCCGAATTCGACGCGATCGTCGCGATGCTTTCGGAAGGGATCGCGACCTCGCGGGGATCCCGCGGGGCCTGGCTCCACCGCGACGGCGTCCGGAAAACCCTCCGGCCGAGGCGGGGCGCGAGGCTGGCGGCCCTCACCTCGGGCGGGGCGATCCCGGACAATTTCACCTATGCCGTCGTCAAGGAGCCGGAGGGCACGGTCGTCGGCTCGGTCGACGAGGACTTCGCCGTCGAGAGCCAGATCGGCGACATCTTTCAGTTGGGCAACCATTCCTGGAAGATTCAACGGGTCGAGGCGGGGAAGGTGAGGGTGGAAGACGCCCACGGCCAGCCGCCCTCGATCCCTTTCTGGCTCGGCGAGGCCCCGGGCCGGAGCGCGGAGCTCTCCTCAGAAGTCTCGGACCTCCGCGAGGCGATCGAGCCCCTGCTCGCGGAGGAGGGCCGCGCGATCCGCCTCTTGGAGACCGAGTGCGGGGTCCCCGCGTCCGGGGCGGTCCAGGCCGTGGGCTACTTGAGCCAGGCCAAGGCGGCCCTGGGCGTGCTGCCGACGCAAAAGACCCTGGTCGCCGAGCGGTTCTTCGACGAGGGCGGCGGCATGCAGCTCGTCCTGCACCTCCCTTTCGGGGGACGGCTCAACCGCGCCTTCGGCCTCGCCCTCCGCAAGCGGTTCTGCGCCGGGTTTAATTTTGAGCTCCAGGCGGCCGCGACCGACGACGGCGTCCTCCTCTCCCTGGGGCCCCAGCACAGCTTTCCCCTCGAATCGGTCTTCGATTTCCTTTCGTCCCGAACGGTGAGGCACACGCTCGAGCAGGCGGTCCTGGACGCCCCGGTCTTTGGCGTGCGCTGGCGGTGGAACGCGACGCGGGCCCTGGCCCTCCTGAGGTTTTCGGGTGGAAGGCGTGTCCCCCCCGTCATCCAGCGCATGCGCAGCGACGACCTCCTCGCCGCCGCCTTTCCTGACCAGGCCGCCTGCCAGGAGAACGTGACCCGCCCCATCGCCATCCCGAACCACCCCCTGGTGACGGAGACGATGCGCGACTGCCTCTACGAGGCGATGGACCTGGAGGGATTGGAGGCCCTCGTGAAACGGATCGCGGACCGCGAGGTCCGCCTCATCGCGCGGGACACGCCGGCCCCGTCGCCCCTCTGCCATGAGATCCTCAACTCGAATCCCTATACCTTTCTGGACGACGCGCCCCTGGAGGAGCGCCGCGCCCGCGCGGTCGCGACGCGGCGGACGCTGTCCGACAAGGACCTGGAGGCGTTCGGGGCCCTGGACGGGGCGGCGATCGCCGAGGTGGAGGAAGAACTCCGGCCGGACATTCGGAACGAGGATGAGTTGGCCGACGAGCTCCGCGAACGGTGCGTTTTTCCGGTCTCCAATCTTCCCGCGGGCTGGCGGGGATGGATGGACTCGCTCGTGGCCTCGGGCCGGGCCGTCCGGACGGAAACGCATTTCATCTCGGCGGACCGTCAGGACTCGGACGCCGCCGCGATCCTTCGGGGCTGGATGATGACGGAAGGGCCGGCCACGGCGGCGGAGTGGGCGCGGAAGACGGGGCTTGCGGAGAACGAGGTGGAACGGGCCCTTCTCGGTCTCGAGGCATCGGGATCGGCGCTGCGGGGGCGTTTCCGTGAGCAGACCATCGCGCGCAACCTGGAGGAATTTTGCGACAGGGAGGTCCTCGCCCGCATTCACCGCCGCTGCCTCAAGCAGCTCCGGCGCGAGATGGAGCCGGTCACGACGGCGGAGTTCTGCCGATTCCTCGCGCGCTGGCAGCACGTCGCCCCGGGCACTCAGTTGATCGGACCCCACGGTCTGGCCGAGGTCATCGGCCAACTCCAAGGCCTGCAGCTCCCGGCCGCGGCCTGGGAGCAGGAGGTCTTTCCATCGCGGGTCGTAGGCTATCATCCCTCGATGCTGGACGAATTGTGCGGCGTCGGCGTCGTCGTCTGGGGCCGCCTATTGCCGGGGAGGAAGGATGAGGAGGAGGAGGCGCCCCTCAAGCGCCGAAACTCCCCCAACCGGAACACGACCCTGTCTCTGATGCTGCGTGAGGACCTGCCCTGGCTCCTGGAGATCACCGGCGATGGGGGGTATCGGGGGGAGAGAGGATTCTCCACCCGATTAGAGCCAGTATCCGGCTTGGCCGGTGCTGGCGGATTAACCGCTGCGGCGAGGGCGCTTTTGAACCTTCTCGATCAGCGGGGCGCCATGTTCTTCAACGAACTTCACGAGGTCACGGGACGACTGCGCACGGACCTGGATCAGGCCCTGTGGGAGCTGGTCACCGCGGGGGAGATCACCTGCGACGGCTTCGCGGGCTTGAGGAATCTCATCAATCCCCGGAGGCGCCGGGAGAAGGCCAGGCTCCTCGCCCTTTACTCGGGCTCCCGCCGGCCCTTATTTCTGGGAGGAGGGGGACGTTGGTCACTATTCCGCCATCATGCACCGGCAATCCCAAAGGGACAGCTTCGCGAGCCGGATGCTGAGGAGGCGTTGGCCTGGCAATTCCTGCACCGTTGGGGCGTCGTCTTCCGGGACGTCTTGGGGCGCGAGCCCTTGTCTCCGCCGTGGCGCG
>DATIGE010000065.1 GCA_035454885.1 bacterium | reverse complement strand
GGCTTTGGACAATCTCAAACAATCTTTGACCCAAAATCAGTTGCCATACTTTGAGCAACTTGCTCCTTTTTTTGAATGCTGGCATCAAATGCCAGTACGAGATTTCTACTGGGAACGCGAATGGCGTTTTAGGGGTGATTTTGTCTTTCAGCATAACGAAATGACGCTCGGAATATGTCCTCAAGACGAAATAGTTGTTTGGGAGGATGCTTTCCGCCCCATAAAGTTTTTTGATCCGGTTTGGGGTGTTGATCAGATTGTTAATAAACTATCGAGGTAAACTAAAAGACCGGTGCCAGGCACGCGTCGAACCCAACGAAAAATAATCACAATCCCTCATTCATACCCCTCAACCCCCCTCAATCTCCTCCCACTCCCCAACCCCAACCTCGTCAAGGTTGCCGAATACTTCCCTGAAGACGCCGCAGCGCTTCTTGCGATTCGCTCTCCATCTTGAAACGAAGGTAGACCGCGTCCAGCAAGATCAATGAGGCGGGGAGGTCATACCGGAAGAGACGGGTTAGCCTCGTCTTCTTTTTTCCTTCGGGCGAAAAGTGATAATCAATCCGGACCCTCGCCCGGTTCAACAACGGCAGGCTGATGGTCACCGTTTGCAGGGACCAGTCGCGGGGCGGCTTGGAGGAGACGACCTTCCAGTCGATGGTTCCCGAAAAGAACATCGCCGTTCGGAGCTTTTCCCGCACCCGGTCGCCGGCCTTGCCCGGCTTTTTCGTTTGGCCGGCGACCGACTGGGTCGCGGGGTGCCACTCCGGCCAATGCCCCATCGTCGTTGTGTAGCGGAAGGCCCGTGCGATGGGGCAGTCCAGGATCACTTCATGCTTGAAGATGCGCTTCATCACCCCTCCACCGTCTTCCCCTTCGTCTCCGACAGCCGCCGGATCATCTCACGCCCGCCGCCCAAAGAGTCAATGGGGTCAGGCAAATTTGCAGATCCCCCTGTCGAGGTTGCATTCAGGATTTAAGGCGCAACTCTCCAGCGGCGAACTTGATCGGCAACCTCTTTTGGGCCGGCCTGGGCGTCTTTCCGAAATAATCGTCGGGGAAGCGGTCTCCAGGTCGGGGAGGGATTTGGCGCAGCGGAAGGCGGAACTGAGGCACGTTCCCGACGCGCGATGCGGCCGTGACGCATGAACGCGCGGTGCAATTCTTTACAAGGCGGGGGTAAGGCGTAACGATTTAAGAAGCCATCCGTCTCTTCCTCGATTCAATCCCTTCCACCAACAATTGCCTGACAATCGAGGCCTTGGAGTTCGCCTGAAACTGGGCCAGTCTCTCGATCTCGGCACCGACCCAGGCGGGGATGTCCAAAGGGGGGAGTTTGATGGTCTTGCTTAAGCCCGGCGTGACCACGCCTTTGGAAAAGTCGACGGCGGCTTCGCCGGCGTCGAACTTCTGATCAAATCCCTTTTTGCTTGGCTTGCTCTTCTTCTTCATGCCTGGCCCTCCTTACGGATATGATACGCAGACCCGCCGGCGTTATGGCGAAAATCCCGACATAGTATTTGCTGTTGTACTTGCCGATGACCGCGTGTCGCGCCTCACCCTTGTCATAAGCCACCTCGGGGGCGAACACGTTCTTGCCCTCGAAGATGTGGTCCCTGGCCTCCTCGAAGCTGATTCCATGCTTTTGCCGATTCAGCCGATTTTTGGCTTCATCCCAGAAGTACATATGAATCCTATATTAAAACGATATGAGACTGCAATAGAGTGGGAAGGGCACGTCGATAAGCCCCCAAGGGCAACATATGCAAAGCGTGCCACGGCATTTTCTGAAGGAGAGTGGGGGCAGCCGTCCAAAATTCAAGACTCTCCCGTTCGATTTTTCAGACTCTCCGTTCCTTTGCCGGTAGAAACATCTCAGAAAATCCGTGATGACTCGAACGGGCGGTGCAGTTTTTCAAGAGGCGCGGCGCGCTATTTCAGCACGGCCAGGTAATCCCGGAAACGCGAGCGGATGGCGATGAATTGGGCGCGCGTGATCTCGAGTTCATCGGCGATCTTGCGGATCTCCGCGTCTTCCTGGGTTGAGATGGACTCGTCGGCCGCGGCCACGGCCAGCAGGCATTCCAAGAGATGTTCGCGTTGGGTCCGGTCCGAGACGTCCTTGAATCGGCGGGTGAAGAGATAGTTCTCCACGCCGCCCAAGAGCTGGTTTTGGCGCTTGGCGATTTCCACGACCAGCGCCGCCATTTCCGGCGAAAGATGCCCGAGGGATTGAAGGATCGTTTCCATCTTGCGGGTCTCTTCCTCGGAGATGTCGAGGTCGGCGTGGGCGACGCGGCTCAAGATGCAGGCGAAAAGGGCGTGATAGGCCGCCACCGCGGGATCGAGGCGGTCGAGTTTGCGGCTGATCTCCCGGACGGTGTCCGCGTCGTCCGCCGGTTTCGCGTCTTTCGGGAGGCCCAGGAATTTCAGGAACGACATGGGCGGAAGCGATAACCGCTTCGAGGACGGTTGTCGAGCCGTCAGAAACAGGGGTCAAAGAGGGGGCGTGATCCGGGTGTCGCCGATGCTAATTGCGGCCGCCGTTGAGTCTCTGCAGCTTTTGGCTCTTTTCCCAGATCGTCTGATCGAGGGCCTTCATCTTGGCAGCGGTCTCGCCTGCGACATCCCTCGCACCGTCCCGGGCCAGGCCGGCGGCGACCGAGGTGCAGGCTGGCCGCAGCTCAGGGGATAACGTCCCCTTGTCATCTTCTCTCCTGCAATAGGCGACAAAGGCCCTCTCCGCCAGTTTCGTAAGAAATGTGCTCATCGTGATCCTCCTTGCTGAGAGACAGAGCAAGCGACGTGCCATTCATAAGGCACTGAATATCATAAGGACAGCTCAATTTGGCCGAACAAGAACGTAAAGAGAGGTTAACTCTTTGAGGCGCCAAGCCCGCTGGGATGCGACGGGCTGGGCTTCCGGGGAGGCGTTATCAAATTGATAGGAATTTTCATTTTGATAATTTTAAGGCCATTTTCCAAATCGTTCAAATCGCTAACTAGCTGAACTCGCTTGGTTTTGTTTTTGGTCTCCTGATTGCAGTTTGGATCAAATGGGAAATTCTATGTCTCATGGGAGAAGTCTTTCACTCATTTTGATCGGTGGTTTCCTGGCGTTCACCTTTCAACTGATGACGATGGGTCACTGCTACGCCTTAGAACGCAATGGTGACCCCAGTGAATGCAGCAAGATTGCGAAAGAAACAGTGGTCATCGGTAACCCTCCGAGGGCGACATGCACTTATCAATGCGTCAGGTGTACCGTTGATGCAGAGCCAGGGACGGTGACCTACCGGTGTGATAGCTGGGAGTTGTCGGATTCAACGGGAGACTCCAACCTTTGCCACGGTTTCGGGACATCCGAAGCGGGGTCGACCTTGCCTCCGATTCAAGGAGAGGCGAGTAAGAAGATCGAGGAAGACGAAGAAATGACGATCAAAGCGACGGCTCCTGTCAAAGTGATCCCTCCTGCCCCGCCAAGACGGCCGCCGCCGCAAATGCTTTTTCCAAGATAGTCGCTGTGACCGTCCCCTAGCAACTCTCGCGGAAAACGGACGATGGGACCGGCATGTCCTCCCCCCTCGCCTTGGTCAATCTTCAGGCCGCCCTGGTCTCCGCCGGGTTCGCCCGGTCCACCGTCATCGGCGGGCCCCGGGACGCCCGGCAGGCCGCCGCCGTCGTTCTGGGCGAGCTTTCGCGGGTCCCCGCGGACGGTTACGCGGTCGCCTGCCCGCGGGAGGCGGGGCTGGCCGGGATGGACCGCGCGAAACTCCTCACACTGCCTTGCCTGACAGGATCCGGGCTGAAGGCGCAGATGGCGGCCGTCAGCCGGGGGTTGATCGATCTTTTCCGCGAGGCAGGGGGCCGCGGCATGAGATCCCTGGCCCTTCCGGTCCCCGAGTCCAGGGCCTTCGGCGAGATCGAAGACAAGATCGCGGTGCGCATGATCCTGGCCGCGGCGGAAACGTTTTGGACGATTGACTGCGCGTCCGGATTGAACCACGTCCTCGTCGCGGTGCAGGCGAGAGAATTGATTCTGGAGCTTTGAACCGGGACATCGCCCGGATCGTCACTCGCAGAGCAGCTTCAGCAGATCCAGGCTGGTGATGATCCCGACCACCTTTTCCTTTTCGGTGACCAGCAGGCGATGGATGCGTCCGGCCACCATCGTGCGGGCGATCTGCTGGATGGGGGTCTCCAAGGTCACCGTGAAGACGGTCGGCGTCATGATGTTCCGGACCAGGAGCCCTTCATCGCGGATCGTGAGTCCCCCGTAGTCCTCGCGATTCATTCCCCGCCACTGGCTCGTGAGAAAGAAGGCCGGGGGTTCGGACGTTCCTTCGGATCCGGTCCTGTCCGCCTCGCAGCGGACGATGTCGGTGGTCGAAACGACGCCGACCAACTGGCCGGCCTTGTCCACGACGGGCGCGCCCGAGATCTCCTTGTCGGTGAGGAACGTCGCCAGATCCGAGACCGTCATGTCCTCGGGGACCATCTCGATTTCCCTGCTCATGATGTCTGCAGCTCTTGCGCTCATGATCGCCTCCTCTTCTTTCGACACGCTATTCATAACACATCTTTTTTCCGCGAACCATGACTCAAAAGAAATCCGCGCTGCCGAACTCGCGGACCTTGCGGACGTAGTCGTCGACCTCGGCCTGTTGGATGCCGAGCTCCTTCAAGGCATACCGGCCCATTTCGATGCCGCCTTCCAGTTCCTCGGACACCACGATATCGGCCCCCGCCTCGTAGAGGTCCTGGACCTCTTTCCGGTATTTGGCCCGGGCGATGATGGAAATGCCGCCGCTCAGGCGGCGGGCCTGGCGGATGGTCGCCACGTTGTTGAAGTAGTCGGGGATCGTGATCGCAAGCATTTTGGCGCGCTCGATCCCGCTCTTGTAAAGGATGTCTTCCGAGGCCCCGTCCCCGAAAAAAATATTCGGCTTGGCCGTCTTGGTGCGTTCGATCGTCTCGGGGTTCAATTCCAGAATGACGTGGGGGATCTTGTAGTCGTCCAGGATCCGCCCCAGCGTCTCCCCCAGGGGGCCGAAGCCGCAGACGATGACGTGACCCTTCATGGCGGAGACCGCTTCCTCCAATGACCATTCTTCCGCGGACGATCCGATCTTCTTGAGGCCCGGCAGGCGGGCGATGCGCTCGGAAAGCGGAAGGGACCACTTGACCATGAGCGGCGTGGCGAACATGGTCGCGACCGCCGTCGCCACGATGTATTGGTAGAACGTGAAATCGATGACGTTCAAGGTGCGTCCCAGGGTCGCGAGCAGGAAGGAAAACTCGCCGATCTGTCCGAGGAGGATGCCGACGTTGGCGGAGATCCGAAGGGGCGCGCGCAAGAGGAGGAGGGAGCCGGTGGTGATGGCCCATTTCAAGGCGGGGATCAGGACGACGAGCAGGGCGATCGTGGCCAGGTTCTGTCTCAGAAACGCGAAGTCCAACAACATGCCGATGGAGACGAAGAAAAGGCTGTTGAAGCAATACCGGAACGGCGAGACCTCCGCGAGGGCCTCGCCCTGAAAATCGGTGCTGCCCACCATGAGCCCGCCGAGAAAGGCCCCAAGCGCGAACGACAGGCTCATCTGATGGGTGATCCACGCCATGCCCAGCGCAAAGACGATGACGGTGATGAGAAAGAGCTCGCGGCTTCGCGTCTTGGAGATGATCCGCAGGACGCCTCCCGCGAGAAAGCGGATGGCGACGAACGTGAGGGCGAAGAGGACCGCGATCTGGCCCAGGTGGAGAAGGGTGTGACTCCAAAACTCGCCGGACTCGGAGGGACCGAGCGACGGGAGGAGGGCGATCATCGGAATGACGGCCAGGTCCTGCAGGATGAGGATGCCCGTGCCGATTCTCCCCGGCAGGGATTCGTGCATGCGTTCGTTCATCAGGGCCGACAGCACCACGGCCGTGCTGGACAGGGCGATCACGCACCCGAAAAAGACGCCCTGCTGAACCGGCCAGCGCATCGCCCATCCCACGGCGATGCCGGCGGTCACCGTCCCCGCAATCTGAAGGAGGCCGCCCTTGACGACGTAGGTCCTGAGCTTCGCGAAGGAGGCCAGCGAGAATTCGAGGCCGATGGTGAAGAGGAGGAGCGTGACGCCGATCTCGGCCAGGATCTCGATCCGATGCGCGTCCTCCACCAGCCTGATGCCGTGCGGTCCGATGAGGGCGCCCGTGAGCAGAAACCCGATCAGCGCGGGCAGCCGCAGGCGGTGGACCAGGACGATGAAAGGGACGGCGACCAGAAAGATGACGAGAACGTCGCGAAGGAGCAGCCCGCCCATTAGAGTCTGCACTCCGTGGGGTCGCACTTGGGGGAATATTCGTATTGAAGCGGATCCTCGCCGGTGCCCACCTCCAGGACCTGCGTCGGCTTGCTGCCGTAGCGGTAGATCGTGATCCCCTTGAGCCCCAGGTCCCAGGCGGACCAATAGGCGCGGGCGACGTCGCCGGGGGTCGATTCCTTGGGGAGGTTGATCGTCTTGGAGACGGAATTGTCCACGTGCTCCTGAAACGCGGCCTGGATCGCCAGGTGGGCGTTCACCGGGATCTCCAAGGCCGTCGTGAAGAGGCGGCGCGTCGCTTCGGGAATCCCTTTCACGCTCTTCAGGCTCCCGGTCCGGGCGACGGCCTTGAGGACGTCCTTCCGGTGAAGTCCGTTCTCCTTCAAGTGGGCGATAAAGATCGGATTGGCGTCGATGAGCGTTTTTCCTTCCAGGGCGCGGCGCCGGTAGGCGAGCGCGAAGAGGGGCTCGATGCCCGAGCTGGTGCCCGCGATGATGCTGATGGTTCCGGTCGGGGCGATGGCGGTCAAGGTGGCGTTCCGGAGGCGGATCCTTCGCCGCTCGTGCACGCTTCCCTTCCAATGCGCGAAGACGCCGCGCTCGCGGGCGAGGCGGCGCGAGGCCTCCCGGGCCTCGCCGGCGAGAAAGCGCATGACCCGTGAGCCCAGCCGCGCGGCCTCGGCGTCGTCGTAGGGGATCCCCAGCAACAGGAGCAGTTCGGCGAATCCCATGACGCCGAGCCCGATCTTCCGGTTGCCGCGCGTCATCTTGTCGATTTCCGGGAACGGATAGCGGTTGACCTCCACGACGTCGTCCAGAAAGCGCACGCCCTTCCGGGCCGTCTCCCCCAGCTTCTTCCAGTCGATCTCCGGTTTGCGTCCCTTGCGGACGAGCATCCGCGAGAGGTTGATCGAGCCCAGGTTGCACGCCTCGTAGGGGAGCAGGGGGATCTCGCCGCAGGGGTTGGTGGCCTCGATCGCGCCCAGGCGGGGGGTCGGGTTGGCGCGGTTGATGGCGTCCAGGAAAATGAGCCCCGGATCGCCCGTCGCCCAGGCGGCCTCGGCGATGCGCCGGAAGACCTCGGCCGCCTTGAGCGAGCCGGTCTTCCTGCGGGTGCGGGGGTGCAGGAGGTCGTAGCGTTTCCCCGAACGCGCGGCCTTGAGAAAGGCGTCGGTCGCGCCGACGGAGAGGTTGAAGTTCTGGAGCGTCTTTCCGTCGCGCTTGGCGTCGATGAATTCGAGGATGTCGGGATGATCCACGCGCAGGATGCCCATGTTCGCGCCGCGCCGCCGTCCGCCCTGCTTGATGTTTTCGGTCGCGGCGTCGAAGATCTTCATGAAGGAGACGGGGCCCGAGGCCTCGCCGCCGGTGGAGACGATGAACGATCCGCGGGGCCGGAGCCGCGAAAAGGAAAAGCCGGTGCCGCCGCCCGTGCGCTGAACCAGGGCCATGCGCTTGACGGCCTCGAAGATGCCTTCCATCGTGTCGTCCACGGGCAGGACAAAGCAGGCCGAGAGCTGGCCCAGGGGCAAGCCCGCGTTCATGAGCGTCGGGCTGTTGGGCAGGAACTCCAACTCCTCCATCATCCGGAGAAATTCCCCGGACCAAAAACGGGCGGAACCGCCCCAGACCGTTTCCGCCGAGGCGACGGCCCGCGCGACCCTCCGGAACGCCTCCGCGGGCGTCTCCACGACGCGTCCGCGGGTGTCACGCCCGAGATACCGCGCCTCCATCACCCGGAGGGCGTTGGGGGAGAGTTGGGACACGATGAAATCCTCCGGCAATTCGAGAGTCTGAATCGCACCCTTGGGTGTGGGCGTATCTTAGCACGCCGAGGCGTATTGGAGGAGTAGTGTCTTTGAAATGAAGATGGTCCGGCAGTCCTCGGCGGCGACGACGTCGCAGCAGGAGTGCGTTCCGTTGAGCACGGAGTGGAGTCCCACCACGTCGCCCTGGGGAATTCGTTTTATTTCTTCGTGCTCGCATTCCTCGGTTCCGCCGGTCAGCTCGACGCGGCCTCGCAGGATGACGAACACGCCGTAGGGACTATGGTCCTTGTAGATGAGGGTCTGGCCCCGGCGAAAGGTGAGGGCCTGCCCCTGTGAGAGCAGCCCCTCCCAAGGCAAATCGCCGGTCTGGCCGGCGCCGTGCTGCATGTCCATAGAATACAAATTAGCCCTTTTTGGGAGGGGGCGACATGATCTTGATCAGGTCCCCGGGAGATCTAGAGTGGAATGTTGGCGGTTTCGACGAGGCCCTTGGCGTCCAGGACGGTGATGTCCCTCTCCTTGACGTCGATCAGGCCGTCCTTTTTGAACTCCGAGAGGAGCCGGATGGCCGTTTCCTGCGTGACCCCGATCATGTCCGCCATTTCCTCCCGGGAGAGCTGCAGGTCGATCCGGACGCCCGACTTGACGGGCTTCCCGTAGGTCTCCTTGAGCATGAGGAGGAGCTCGGCCATGCGCTCGCGGACGGAGCGGTGCGCGATGCTGGTGGCCAGGTCCTCCGCATCCCGGAGTTCGCGGGCGAGCTTGCGGATGATGTTGAGCGAGAGCTGGGGGTTCTTGGAGAGGAGGGGGAAAAAGGCGTTGCGGTCGACGCAGCAGATGGTGGCGTCCTCCAGGACCTCCGCCGTGGCCGCATACGGCTCCTCGGCGAAGAGGGAGCGGTAGCCCAGGAGGTCTCCCGGCCCGGCGATCCTCACGATCTGCTGCCGTCCGTCGACGCCCGTCTTGTAGAGCTTCACCCGGCCCGCGAAGATGCAATACAGGCCGTAGGATTGGTTGCCCTCATAAAAGATGACCTGGCCCTTCTTGTACTGGTTGGTCGTCTTGTGTTCGGAGCACTCCTCCAAGCCGGCCTTGTCCAGGCTGCAAAGGACCCCGAGGACGCGGGAGCCGCAGGTCGCGCAATCGAGTTTGCCGTTGGGGCGCTGCATAATGGAACAGTTCACCATAGTTCGCGGGAAGGATCAAGCCGTAGGGTCAGTCTTTGTGGGTCCCGTCCCGGCCGTGGGACCGGAACTCCCGCGCGCCCACCAGGGCCAAGCCGGCCCCGGCGATCATCGAGAGCAGGATCAGCACGAGCTTGGGCATGGCGGGCAGGGACCAGAAGAGAAAGTCCACCTGCGTGGGCTCGACGTTTTGAAGGATGACGATCAGGAACAGGAGGAGGAGCAGGGTCCAGGCGATGAATTTGGGTTTTTTCCAAAAGGTCATGAAGCCTCCTTTGAATAGGCGGGGGCGAAGACGGTCTTGGCGAACTCTTCGATCGAGGTCGGCGTCGTGTTCCGCTTGGTGCGCGGCTCCGTCGGGGCGATGATCCCCTCGTTGAAGCCCCGGTACATCTCGATCATGAGACGGACGGTCTTGGCGGGAAAACCCGTCTTCAGCATCGCCGCCTCGACGCCCTCGTAAGGGAATTGGACGTAGGGCAGATCCGGTTTGCCGATGGCCCGCCCGAGGACGGAGGCCGCCTCGGACATCGAAAGGTCGCGCTCTCCCAGAATCTCCTGGACCGACTTTCCCGAAAAATCGAGGTTCGAGAGGAGGGAGGCCGCGCGTTCGGCGATGTCCTTCGTCGCGATCATCGGGATCTTCAAATCGGGCCTCAAGGCCGCGCCCAGGACCCCCTGGGATTTGACGACGCCGATCAGAGCCAGGAGGTTTTCCATGAAGGAGGGCGGACGGAGGTGGACGACGTTCAAGTCCGGCAGGGCGTTCAGGCGCTCTTCTTGAAAGTGCAGACCCAAGATGACCCCGCTCTTCTCCGGCAGGTGGCCCCCCACGCTGCTCAGGTTCACGACATGCGCGACTTTGGACTGGGCGACGGCTCGCGCGATGGCCTCCCCCGCGCGGTCTTGGAAGGCGCGGTAGTCGTGGCTCATCATGTCCGGGGGGATCATCGTGAAGACTCCGTCCGCCCCCGCGAAGGCCTGGGTGAGGGACTGGACGTCGTCGAAAGCGCCGGCGTGGACCTTGGCCCCCTTCGCGGCCAGGTCCTTGAGCCTTTCGGAGGACCGCCCGAGGACGATCACCTCATGATCCTCCTCCAAGAGACGCTCGGCGACGACGCGGCCGATGTGGCCGGAGGCCCCCATGACGGCGTAGGTTTTGTCGGACATAATGATCCTCCTCTTAGCACGGTTCGGATTTTTGAGGAATGGTTAGATCAGTTTCTCGCAAATCGTCTTGCCCAAGAGCCTCGGCCCTTCCTTTATATAGACCAATTCGTTCCTCTCGTCGGGGGCGACGCTCGGAAGCTCGCGTCTGGCCGGCGGTTCGGGCATCTTCGGGCTCTCCAGGAATTGGTAGAGATACTCGGGACCGCCCGCCTTGAAACCCAGGGACGAGACGCGGTAACCGCCGAACGGCTGGCAGGCGACCAAGGCCCCGGTGATCTTCCGGTTGATATAGAGGTTGCCCACCTCGAAGTCGCGGCGCGCCCGCCGGATCGCCTCCGGGTCCCGCGAAAACAGACCGCCGGTCAGGTCGTAGGGGACGCCGTTCGCGATCCGGATCGCCTCGGTCAGGTCCTTGGCGCGCATGAGGCAGACCACGGGACCGAAGATCTCCTCCCGGGCGACGCGCGCCGAGGACGGGACAGCCTCGAAGATCGTCGGCGGGATGCAGCGAGGCTCGCCGGGGGACTCACCCTGAAAAAGCAGTTTCCCCTCCGTCTTCCCGATCTCGATGTAGCGGCGGATCTTCGCCTCCGCCTCGCCGTCGATCACGGGCCCCATGAAGTTCGCCGGCTCCTTCGGGTCGCCGACACGGATTTTTTTCGCCGCCTCGACGAGGCGTTCCCGGAATTCGTCGTAAACCTTCGGGAGGACGATGGCGCGCGAACAGGCCGAACACTTCTGGCCCTGGAATCCGAAGGCGGAGAGGATCGTCCCTTCGACGGCGCGTTCCAGATCCGCGGTCTCGTCCACGACGATCGCATTTTTTCCGCCCATTTCGGCGAGCACGCGCCTTTTCAGTCCCGCGATCCGCATCCCCACTTCCTTGGAGCCGGTAAAGCAAACCAGATCGACCTCCGGTGAACGGACGAGAAGGTCGCCGACCGTCTCGCCGGGGCCGGGCAGAAAGTGGAGGACGCCCTCGGGGCAGCCGGCCTGCCCAAGGATCTCGAAAAGCCTTTGAGCGATGACCGGGGACTGCTCGGCGGGCTTCATGAGGACGGCGTTGCCCGTGACGAGGGCGGCGGAGGTCATGCCGGCCAATATGGCGAGGGGGAAATTCCAAGGCGCGATGACGGCGGCGACCCCGGCCGGTTTCATCGGAAGCCCTTCCTCCGCGATGCGGAGCGCCTCGCGGGCGTAGTATTCGAGGAAGTCGATCGCCTCGCAGACGTCCGCGTCGGCCTCCTTCCAGTTCTTGTGGACCTCGAGGAGGATCCATGCGGTCAGATGGGAACGGTCCCTGCGGAGGATCTCCGCCGCCCTGAGGAGAAGGGAGGAGCGATCGGCGGCGGACGTTTCGGCCCACGCCCGGGCGCCTTGGCGGGCGCGTTGGACGGCGCGCGCCGCCTCTTCGAGGGTGGCGGCTTTTTCCTCAAACTTCGCCGGTGTTTCGTTCCGGAACGGAGTCATGGAGCCTCCGCTTCTTGAACTTCGCCGAAACGAGCCGGATCAGGAGCGGGAGCATGGAGACCAAGACGATGCCGACGATGACCGCTTCGAAGTTCCGTTTGACGACGGGAATGTTACCGAAAAAGTACCCGGCCAGCAAGCAGGCCACGACCCAGAGAACCGCGCCGGAGACGTTGAAGGCCGCGAAGCGGGCGTAGTTCATTCTTCCGACGCCCGCGACGAACGGAGCGAAGGTCCGGATGATGGGGAGAAAGCGCGCGAGAAGGATGGTCTTGCCTCCGTGGCGCTCGTAAAAATTCTGCGTCTGAACCAGATGATTGTGATTGAGCCAGCGCCGGTCGGCGCGGAAAACTTTCGGACCAAGACGCCGGCCGATGCCGTAGTTGACCGCGTCGCCCAAAATCGCCGCCGCGGTCAGGATTCCCAGAAGCATGGAAAGTTTGAGGGGCGATCCATCGACGGCCGCAACGGCTCCGAGCGTGAAGAGGAGCGAGTCTCCCGGAAGAAACGGCATGACGACCAGGCCCGTCTCGCAAAAAACGACGACGAACAAGAGCACGTAGACCCAAGGTCCCAGCATCGTGATCCATGCGTTCAGATGTGCGTCGAGATGAAGAAAAATTTCCAGCACGATGATTTCCCCGCGCGCGATTCATGTCCATTTTTCGGCCAAAAAGCGAGGGTTTTCGTTGACAAGGGAAATTGAGAAATGGTGTATTAGGAAAAATTTCCAAAAATTTTTCTATTATGCCGAAGGCGCGAGAAACAAATCCTGCGAAGAGTCATGAGGTCTACTCCGTCGAGGTGACGGACCCCGCCAAGAAGCGCGAAAAAAAGGAAATGCTTTCCGAAACGGTGAAGGCGCTCGATCTCGAGAAGGCAAAGACCATCGCGGACCTCGTCGATTCCTTCAAGGACATGTCCATTCAGGCGCGCCACATCGGACGCTGCGCCGAGGTGTTGGAAAACATGCTCTCCGATCCCGACCGGCCGACGGTTTTTCTCGGACTCGCGGGGCCTCTCGTCGCCGCGGGGCTCCGCAAGACCATCCGCGACATGATCGCCTTCGGCCTGGTGGACGTCGTCGTCTCCACCGGCGCCGTCCTGTACCAGGATTTCTACCAGTCGCGCGGTTTCCATCATTTCAAGGGCACGCCGGGCGCCGACGACGTCAAGCTGCGTGATCTGTACATCGACCGCATCTACGATACCTACGTCGACGAGGAAAAATTCTGGGAGACGGATTGTTGGATCGGGCAGTTCGCCGACACGCTCACGCCGGGCGTCTATTCCTCCCGGTCCTTTCTGGAAAAGCTCGGCGGGACGGTGAAGGACGACCATTCCATCCTCGGGACCGCGGTCAAGAAGGGGATCCCCGTTTTTTCGCCGGCGATCAACGACTCCTCCATCGGCATCGGACTCACCGAGCATTATCACCGCTGCGTCAAGGACGGGCGCGAGGGGGTCGTCATCAATTCCATCCGCGACAACTATGAGCTGACGCAGTGCGTGGTGAAGTCCAAGAAAACGGCGGCCATCTACATCGCCGGCGGGGTGCCCAAGAACTACATCAACGACTCGGTCGTCATGGGCTACATCTTCAACAAGGACACGGGCGGCCACACCTACGCCCTGCAGGTGACGACGGACGTCCCCCACTGGGGCGGTCTGTCCGGCAGCACCCTGGACGAGGCGACCTCCTGGGGCAAGATCGGTACCAAGGCCAACAAGGCGATGGCCTTCGTGGAACCCTCGGTCGCCGTCCCCTTGCTCGTCGGATACGCGCTTCAAAAGAACCTGGCGAAAAACAGAAAACCACTGACATTCTCGTGGGATAACGACATTCTGACCTCCCTGAAGTAGGGGCTTCTTGACAATTTCTTAACACCTCGCGTAGGACCCCCACCCACTGTGCCGAACACCCAGCAGCTTCCCGAAAGCTTTTGGTCCCGGGTCCGGCATGCGATCCTAGGGCCCGCGCGCAACGTCTACGATCCCTCCCTCGGCCATCACATCTCCCTGGTTCCGCTGCTCGCCTGGATCGGTTTGGGCGCCGACGGCATGTCCTCGTCGGCCTACGGACCGGACGAGGCCTTCCGGGCGCTGGGGGCGCATACCTATCTGGCGCCTTTCTTAGTCTTGGCCACGGCTTTGACGATCTTCATCATCGCCCTGTCCTATAGCAAGATTATCGAGCACTTTCCCCAGGGAGGCGGCGGTTACCTCGTAGCGACGAAACTCTTGGGGAACGCGGCGGGTGTCACCTCCGGAGCGGCCCTGCTCGTCGACTACGTCCTCACCATCACGGTCTCGATTTCCGCCGGCGGCGACGCCATCTTCAGCCTCCTGCCCCTCGATTGGCAGCCCTACAAGATCCTGGTCGAGTTCGCGACCATCTTCGTCCTGATGATCACCAATCTCCGGGGCGTCAAGGAATCGGTCAAGATGCTCATCCCGATCTTCGTCCTCTTCCTCGTCACGCACGCCGTCTTGATCGGCGGGAGCCTCTTCTTTCACTTGGGCGATGTGGGCGGGGTCGTCGGCGACACCCGGCAAAGGTTTCAGGAAGGGGTCTCGTCCCTCGGGGCTTGGGGGCTCTTTCTCGTCTTTATCCGTGCCTATTCCATGGGCGGCGGCACGTACACCGGGATCGAGGGCGTCTCCAACGGCATGGGGGTCTTACGGGATCCCAAGGTGGAGACCGGCAAGAAAACGATGATTTATATGGGAGTTTCGCTCGCCGTGACGGCCGGCGGACTCCTTTTGAGCTACATGCTTTTGCGGATACAGCCTGTGTACGGCCAGACGTTGAATGCCACGTTATCCACAACCCTCTTCGGCGATTTCACCCTGGGGGGACTTCCCGTCGGGCACTGGTTCGTCTGGTCCACCATGTTCGCGGCGGCCCTCCTGCTGCTCGTCGCGGCCCAGACCGGTTTCATCGACGGCCCGCCGGTCATGGCGAACTTGGCCTCCGATCTCTGGCTCCCCCGGCGTTTCGCGACGTTGTCAGACCGCCTGACCATCCAACGGGGCGTCATCCTGATGGGAGTGGCCGCGCTCGCGACGCTGGCCTACACGCGCGGCGACGTCCGGATGCTGGTGGTCATGTATTCCATCAACGTCTTCGTGACCTTTTCCCTCTCCCAACTCGGCATGTGCCGGTTCTGGATCCAACGGATGAAGGGGAACTTGCGTTCCCCCTGGCTGAGGAATCTTTTTCTCCACGGCGTCGGCTTCATCCTGTGCGCCGGCATTCTGCTCGTCATGGTAATCGAAAAGTTCACGGAGGGGGGCTGGGTGACCGTCGCGGTGACGCTGGCCCTCATCCTTCTCTGCAAAGTCATCCGAAAGCACTACCGCAACGTGGCCGCACTGGTGCTGGAGATCGGTGAGACGTTCGAGGGGATTCCGATGGTTCCGAGCGGAAAGCAGGACAAGGGCGCCAGGGTTCCGAAGGTCGATCCCACGAAGCCCACGGCCGTTATCTTGGTGGGCGGCGGACACAGCCGGATGGGCATCCATACCCTCTTCACGATCTTCCGTCTCTTCCCCCACACCTTCCACAACGTGGTCTTCCTCTCGATCGGCGTGATCAACTCGGAATTTTTCAAGGCCGACCACGGCGTGAAGGAGATGGAGGAGAGGGTCATGGAGTCGCTGAAGTATTACGTCGATCTGGCTCACGGGCTCGGCATACCGGCCGAAGCCGCCTTCCGCGTGGGCACCGACGTGGTGAGCGAAGCCGCCGATCTGTGCATCGAGCTTTCACGGCAATATTCCGGCGCCGTGTTTTTCGGCAGCGAGCTCGTCTTTCAGGAGCCCAAGTGGTACCACCGCATCCTTCACAACGAGACGGCCTACGCCATCCAGCGCCGCCTCCGATTCGCCGGACTTTCCGTCGTCATCCTGCCCATTCTGCTCTTCGAGAAGCCCGAGAAACGCGAAGAAGAGATGTCCGAGATCATGGTCTATCGGGGCGTGAAGCGTCACTAAAAAGACGAAAATATGGGCTCTGCCTAGGAAACAGGCAACTCGGGGATCGCCGCGCCTTCCAAACAATTAAGATATTTTAACGGGTTACACGTACTTCGGCGGTTGACGCGCCATGGCATGCGGGTTGCACTGCGCTGCTTCCAAGGGAGAGATTTCAGGGCAAATCTCTCCCGCAATCATTCTCTCTTAAGGAGGTTCGTATGAAGACGAGCAGGGACAGAAGCAAGGGCAGGGCGCTTGCGCTGCTGGCGGCGGGGCTGATGGCCTTGTCCTCCACGGCGTTCGCGGAAGAAGAGTCGGGGTCGGCGTCCTTCTGGGACAAGACCAAGGTGACGGGCAATTTCGCCACGAGTTACAACTTCAACTTCAACAACCCGGCGTGTCCGGCGGCCGGGTGCCCGGGGTTGAATACGCTGCGGGTCTTCGACACGCGGCACAACAACTTCGACTTCAACCTGGCGGAGATCGCCATCGAGAACGCGCCGGCCGATTGGGTCAAGTTCAGGCTGGATCTCAACTACGGCGAGGACGTGGCGGCCGTCGACGTCCTGAAGGGCGGCGTCATCGGCGTCGACGAGTTCGGCGTTCAGCAGGCCTATGCCGATCTGACCGCCAACGTCGGCAACGGAATCACCTTCCGTGCCGGGCATTTCGTGACCCCCATTGGCTACGAAGTGATCGAGAGCGCCTACAATCTGAACACGTCCCGCTCGCTCCTTTTTGGATTCGCGATCCCGTTCACCCATACGGGCGTCACCATGACCTATCCCTTTTCGGACAAATTCACCGGGATGGTGGGCGTGGTCAACGGCTGGGACCTGATCGGGGATAACAACAAGGGGAAATCGATCCTGGCCCAACTGGTTTATAAGCCCATCGACACCTTGCTTCTCTCTCTCCAAGGGACCTTTGGGCCGGAGCAGCCCGGCTCCGACGGAAATTTGAGGGGCCTGGTCGACTTCGTCGGCACATGGACCCCGAACGACAAGTGGATCGTCGGCCTCAACTTCGACCTGGGCAAGGAAGAGGGCATCGGCGGCTCCGGCTTCGCCAACTGGTGGGGCGGCGCGGGCTATGTCCACTGGAAGCCCCTGGATTCGTTCGGCCTCACGCTCCGCGGGGAACTCATGCAGGATGACGGCTCCCGCCTCTTGATCGGAACGAACGGCACCGTGGGAGAAGGCACGCTCACCGCTCACTTCTACCTGGGCGACGGCTGGGAGACTCGGATCGAGGCCCGCCACGACCAGGCGGATCGCGGCATCTATCTCAGGTCCAACGGCACGACGCGGAAGTTCCAGGACACCGTCTCGGCGGAAGTGGTGTACGCGTTTTAACTTAAATTCAAGGAGACCTTATGTGGAAGAAACTTAAAGAGGCGGCGACGAAACGAAGCGTCTTCGTTTCACTCGCCGCATTACTGCTGGGGTTGGGCGCCATGCCCACCGCGGCCCATGCCCAAGACGTCGCGTCCCTCAAGATCGCCGCGGACACGGTCTGGACCCTGATCGCCGCGATGCTCGTCTTCTGGATGAACGCCGGGTTCGCGCTGGTGGAGTCCGGGTTCTGCCGCGAGAAGAACTGCGTCAACATCCTGGCGAAGAACTTCATCGTCTTCGCCATCTCGTCAGTCGCCTATTGGGTCATCGGTTACGGGCTCATGTACGGCAACGGCACCGGCTTCATCGGCAAGGAGGGTTTGTGGTTCCTTGGGGGCGCCGACAACAGCCCGGCAACGGCCGACGCCTATCAAGGTGCCTACGCGGCGCTCAACTGGACGGGTGTTCCGCTCATGACGAAGTTTTTTTTCCAGCTTGTATTCGCGGGAACGGCCGCGACGATCGTGTCCGGTGCCGTGGCCGAGCGCATCAAGTTCCTTTCGTTCATCATTTTCTCGTTCATTTTAGTCGGTCTCATGTATCCGATCACCGGCCACTGGATCTGGGGCGGCGGTTGGCTGGCGAGCAAGGGATTCTTTGACTTCGCCGGGTCGACGGTCGTTCACTCCATGGGCGGCTGGGCGGCATTGGCGGGCGTTCTCCTCTTGGGCGCGCGCCACGGAAAGTACAAGGACGGCAAGATGTACCCGATTCCGGGGCACAACATGTCGACGGCCACGCTGGGCGCCTTGATCCTCTGGCTCGGCTGGTTCGGATTCAATCCGGGTTCCACGATGGCGGCGGATCCGACCCTGATCGGCCACATCGCGGTCACGACCAACATGGCCGGAGCGGTCGCCACTTTGACGGCGACGATCACGGCGTGGGTCCTCCTCGGCAAGCCCGACATCGGCATGATCCTGAACGGCACCCTGGCCGGTTTGGTGGCGATCACGGCCCCTTGCGCCTGGGTGACGCCGACCGGCGCCTTGCTCATCGGCGCCGTTGCCGGCGTCCTCGTTGTTCTCTCGGTCATGATGTTCGACAAGCTGAAGATCGATGATCCCGTCGGTGCGACGTCCGTCCATCTCGTGAACGGCATCTGGGGGACCTTGTGCGTCGGTCTCTTCGCCGCACCGGGCCTCGCGGGGGGCAATGCGCAGCCCAAGATCGGCCTCTTCTACGGAGGCGGCGCGGAACAGTTCCTCATCCAGCTGACCGGCGTCGCGGCGGTCGGGGCGTTCACGTTCGCCTTATGCCTCGTCGCCTGGGCCATCATCAAGTTCACGATCGGCATGCGCGTCAGCCTCGAGGAGGAGGTCGAGGGTCTGGACTTCGGTGAACATGGAAACCGGGCCTATCCGGACTTCCAGACGGTCCAGGGTCATTGACATGGGCCGTAAATTTAAAACGGAGGCATTCTTATGAAGAAGATCGAAGCGATCATCAAGCCGTTCAAGCTTGATGAGGTGAAGGAGGCCCTCCAAAAGGCCGGTATTCAGGGCATGACCGTCTCGGAGGTGAAGGGTTTCGGGCGGCAGAAGGGTCACACGGAGCTCTACCGGGGCGCGGAGTACATCGTCGATTTCCTCCCGAAGGTGAGGCTGGAGATCGTCGTGGACGACGCCCAGGCCCAAGGTGCCGTCGAGGCCATTTCGAAGGCCGCCAAGACGGGGAAGATCGGAGACGGGAAGATCTTCATCTCGTCCCTGGAAGAGGTCGTGCGCATCCGCACGGGCGAGACCGGCAAGGCGGCGGTTTAAGTCAACTGCGAGCGGAGAGCATGCGAGTGGCTCTCTCACACCTGGCTCCCGCAATGGGGTGGGAGCCAGGTGCTTTTTTAGTAGGCAATGCATGCGAATTAGGCTTGCACGCACTTTCGGCAATTTCTTCGTTCTTTGAAAATACAAGGGCTTAGGGATTTCTCTCCTTCGGCATGAAATTTGCTTAGCGGCAAATCGACGAAAGGGAGGGGAGAGGCTCTATGACTCGCAAACTCGCAGTGATCTTCGTGGCGACGATGGCCCTTGTGACGGGTTTGGTCGCAAGCGCCGGAATCTCGACGGCCCAGCAAAGGGCGGAACCTTCGATCGAACAACGTGTCGCCGACCTCGAGGCCTACGTCAACAACGGCGGCCGCGGTGCCGATGCGGCGAACGCCGCCGTCTCGTCCAAGATCGGCGGCGCCGGTCCCGGGCACAACGCCTGGATGATGACCTCGGCGGCGCTGGTTCTGTTCATGACCCTGCCGGGTCTGGCTCTCTTCTACGGCGGGTTGGTCCGGTCCAAGAACGTCCTCTCCGTGCTGGCCCAATGTCTGGGCATTGCGGGCCTCGTGACGATCCTCTGGTGGGCGTTCGGTTATAGCTGGGTCTTTTCGGCCGGCAGTCCTTTCTTGGGGGACATGAGTTTCGCGTTCTTCAAGGGGGTCGATTCCAATCCCAACACGAACTACTCGTATTGGGTTTCTCACAACCTCTTTGCGATGTATCAAATGATGTTCGCGATCATCACGCCGGCCCTGATCATCGGCGCCATCGCGGAACGCATGAAGTTCGCGGCGATCTTGGTGTTCGTGGCGCTCTGGATGATCGTCGTCTACTTCCCGCTCGCCCACATGGTGTGGGGCATCGACGGGCTGATGAACGGCGTCTGGAACGCGAACGCCGCCATCAAGTCGGTCGACTTCGCCGGAGGGACGGTCGTGCACATGTCCTCGGGCTGGTCGGCCTTGATCCTCTGCCTGATGCTCGGCAGGCGACTGGGTTTCGGCAAGGATGCGATGCCTCCGCACAGCATGGTCCTCTGCATGGTGGGCACGGGCATGCTCTGGGTCGGATGGTACGGATTCAACGCGGGCAGCGCGGTGGCGGCCGACGGAATCGCGACCAACGCCTTCATGACGACGACGATCGCCGCGGCGGTGGCGTCGTTCTCGTGGGCCTTGGCCGAGTGGATGACCAAGAAACATCCGAGCGTTTTGGGCTTCTGTTCCGGCGCGGTGGCCGGCCTCGTCGTTGTCACACCGGCCGCGGGATTCATCGATCCGTCGGGCGCGGTCATCATCGGCGTTCTGGCGGGTCTCATCCCGTTCATCGCGTGCTGGAAGCTCAAGGCCTGGTTGGGCTATGACGACGCGCTCGACACCTTCGGCGTCCACGCCGTGGGCGGCACGTTGGGCGCCTTCCTGACCGGCATCCTGGCGACGGCCGACGTCAACGGGAACCTGAACACGAACCTGAAGGACCTCGTGGGCAACACGCTGTGGATCGAGCAGCTGAAGGCGATGGGTCTGACGCTCTCGCTCTCGGTCGTCGGGACGGTCGTGATCGGATTCATCGTCAAGATGGTCATCGGCCTGCGTCCGGAGGCGGAAGTCGAGCGCCAGGGACTGGATCTGAGCGAACATGGCGAAGAAGGCTACATTTTGGCCCGATAATCTAAGGAGATTTCTATGAAAAAGATCGAAGCGATCATCAAACCGTTCAAGCTGGATGAGGTGAAGGAGGCCCTCCAGAAGATGGGGGTCCAGGGAATGACGGTCTCCGAGGTCAAGGGTTTCGGGCGGCAAAAGGGCCATACGGAACTCTACCGGGGCGCGGAGTACATCGTCGACTTCCTGCCGAAGGTGAGGCTGGAGATCGTGGTGGACGACCCCCAGGCCCAGCCGGCGGTCGAGGCGATCGTCAAGGCGGCGAAAACCGGCAAGATCGGGGATGGCAAGATCTTCATCTCCAGCCTGGACGAAGTCATCCGCATCCGGACGGGAGAAACCGGGAAATCGGCCATATAAGCGCTGGACACAGGCGAAAACAGCGTGCTACGAAGCCCGAGTTTTTGACCCGAAAGGCGGTACGAGCGTGAAGAAAATCGAAGCGGTCATCAAGCCCTTCAAGCTGAACGATGTCAAAGAGGCCCTGCAGGCCGTCGGTGTCCAAGGCATGACCGTCTCGGAGGTCAAGGGTTTCGGGCGGCAGAAGGGCCATACAGAGCTTTACCGCGGCGCGGAGTACGTCGTGGACTTCTTGCCCAAGGTGAAGCTTGAAGTGATCGTCTCCGACAACCTGGTGCAGGCCTCGATCGACGCGGTGATCAAGGCGGCCAAGACGGGTCGGATCGGGGACGGCAAGATCTTCGTATCCACGATCGAGGAAGTGATCCGGATCCGGACCGGAGAGACCGGCAAGGATGCCGTTTAATTCATCAGCCTTTTAAGGAGGATAAAAAACATGACACCCAAAGAAATCCTGGCGTTCGCCAAGGAAAACAAGGTCCGGATGGTCGACTTCAAGTTCATCGACCTGCCCGGGGTTTGGCAGCATTTTTCCGTGCCCATTTCGCAACTCTCGGAGTCCAGCTTCGAAGACGGTTTCGGCTTCGACGGCTCCTCGATCCGCGGCTGGCAGCCGATCAACGCGTCCGACATGCTCATTATCCCGGACGCCTCCACGGCCGTGCTCGACCCCTTCTGCGAGCACCCGACGCTCTCCTTCATCTGCGACATCACCGATCCGATCACCAAGCAGTGCTACAGCCGCGATCCCCGTTACATCGCCAAGAAGGCGGAGGCCTACGTGAAGTCGACGGGCATCGGTGACACGATCTACTTCGGTCCCGAGGCCGAGTTCTTCGTCTTCGACTCCGTCCGGTTCGACCAGACGGCGAACGCGGGCTACTACTATGTGGATTCCGTAGAAGGCCGCTGGAACTCCGGCAAGGAAATCCTGCCGGACGGCAAGACCAACCTGGGCTACCAGCCGCGCATCAAGGAGGGCTATTTCCCCGTCGCCCCGACGGACACCCTGCAGGACATCCGGACGGAGATGGTTCTGGAGCTCGAGAAGCTCGGAATCATCGTCGAGGCACAGCATCACGAGGTGGCGACGGCCGGGCAGTGCGAGATCGACATGCGCTTCGACACCCTCACGAAGATGGGCGACAAGCTCATGTGGTTCAAGTACGTGCTCAAGAACGTCGCGCGCCGTCACGGCAAGACGGTGACCTTCATGCCCAAGCCCCTCTTCGGCGACAACGGCTCCGGCATGCACTGCCATCAGTCCATCTGGAAGGGCGACAAGCCGCTCTTCGCCGGCGACAAGTACGGCGGGATGTCGGAAATGGCGCTCCATTATATCGGCGGCGTTCTCAAGCACGCCAAGACCATCGCGGCTTTTTCGAACCCGACGACGAACTCCTACCGCCGTTTGGTCCCGGGATACGAGGCCCCGGTCAATCTGGCCTATTCGGCTCGTAACCGCTCCGCCGCCGTTCGTATTCCCATCGTCAATTCGCCCAAGGCGAAGCGCATCGAGGTTCGTTTCCCCGATCCGTCGTCGAACGGTTATCTCACGTTTGCGGCCCTCTGCATGGCGGGTCTCGACGGCATCCAGAACCGGATTGACCCGGGCCAGGCCCTCGAGAAGGACATCTACTCCCTTTCTCCCGAGGAGCTCTCGAAGGTTCCCCAGATGCCGGGAGGTCTTGATCAGGCCCTGAACGCCCTCGAGGAGGATCACGCCTTCCTAATGAAGGGCGACGTGTTCACGGAGGACCTGATCCGCAAGTGGATCGATTACAAGACGGAAAACGAGCTCGACCCGGTCCGTCTCCGTCCGGTGCCGTACGAGTTCGCGCTCTATTTCGACATCTAAATTCAGGTAGGGGCGGGGTCACCCCGCCCCCGCACGACTTTCAGAAAGCCCCGGCTGCTTGACGCAGCCGGGGCTTTCCTTTACATTCGTTTCCTCCAAGGAGACGAACCCCCATGAAAAAAGCCCTCTTCGCCGTTCTGTCCGTGGCCCTTTTGGCCGGCTGCGATGCCATGTGCAAGAAGGACAAGGTGTCCGCGGCTTCCGGCGGCGTGGCGCAACCGTCGGCCGCTCCCTCCGAACCGGCTTCGGCGGGCGGCGTCTTGGCCCGTCTGGATGGGAAGGACATCACGGAGGAGGACGTCGCGAAGGCGGCCGGACCGAAGCTCCAGCAAGCGGAGATGGATCTCTACGACGCGCGCAAGGACGCGATCGACCAGATCATCGACGATCGCCTGATTGAAGAGGCGGCGGGCAAGGAAGGGGCGGGCAAGGCGGACTTTCTGAAAAAGAACGTCTTCGACAAGATCAAGATCGAGGACAAGGAAATCGAGACATTCTACAACGAGAACAAGGCGCAGATGCAGGGCAAGACGCTGGACGACGTGAAGGGCAACATCCGCGGCTACTTGTACCGCGAGAAGCACCAGAAGGTTTACGGCGACTTGATCACGTCGCTCCGGAAGAAGGCGGACGTGGCGATCCTCATCAAGGCCCCGAGGGTCGAGATCGAGGAGGGAGACAATCCGGCGATCGGTCCCAAGGACGCCCCGGTCAAGATCGTGGAGTTCACGGACTACCAGTGCCCGTTTTGCGGAAAGTCACGGCCGACCGTCAACCAGATCTTGGCCGAATACAAGGGCAAGGTGCGTTACGTTCTGAGGGATTTCCCGCTGTCGTTCCACAAGGACTCCGCGAAGGCCCACGAGGCGGCGCGGTGCGCGGGCGAGCAGGACAGGTACTGGGAGATGAACAAAAAGCTGTTCGAGAACCAGCGCGCGATCAAGCCGGAGGATCTGAAGAAATACGCGCAGGAAATCAAGGTGAAGATGGATAAATTCGAGCAATGTCTGGATTCCGGCAAGTACGCCGATGCGATCAAGCAGAACCAGGAATACGGCGAAAAAGTGGGCGTCAGCGGGACGCCCGCCTTCTTCATCAACGGACGCATGATCTCCGGGGCCAGGCCGTTCTCCTCCTTCAAGGAGATCATCGACGACGAGCTCCGGAACGCAAACAACTAGTCCCAGCCCGCATGCTTGACCTCCGTTACGTCCTCGACAATCTTTCGGCCGTCCGCGAGAAGCTCTCCTCGCGGGGAGGGACCTACGATCTCTCCGGGATCGAGCGCCTGAATCAAGAAAGGCGCGCCCTCCAAAAGGAGCACGACGACCTCCGCTTCGAGCAGAACCGGGTTTCCGCCGAGGTCGCCCGTCTTAAAAAGGAGAAAAAGCCGGCCGACGAGGTTCTGGCGAAAACCAAGCAGCTCTCCGAGCGCGTGAAGGCGTTCGCTGATAGGATGGCGTCGGTCGAGGCGAGCCTTCAAGGCGAGCTTCTTCAGATACCGAACTTGCCTCATGCGTCCGTGCCCGTCGGGAAGGGCGTCGAGGACAACGTCGAGATCCGGCGATGGGGCGAGATCCCCAAGTTTGCCTTCAAACCCAAGGCTCATTGGGAGATCGGGGAGTCGCTGGGCATCCTGGATTTCGAGCGGGCGGCGAAGGTGAGCGGGGCGCGGTTCACGGTCTATCGAAACTTGGGTGCCGCCTTGGAGCGGGCCCTCATCAGCTTCATGATCGAGCTGCACGTGAAGGAGCGAGGTTATGAGGAAATACTTCCCCCGTTTCTCGTGAACGCTCAGAGCCTTTTGGGGACGGGTCAATTGCCCAAGTTCGAAGCGGACCTTTTCAAGACGACGGCCGGCTACTATCTGGCGCCGACGGCCGAGGTGCCGGTCACGAACCTCCATCGTGATGAGATCCTCGACGCGGCGCAGTTGCCGATTTCGTACACGGCCTACACGCCTTGTTTCCGGAGCGAGGCGGGCGCGGCGGGCAAGGACACGCGGGGCTTGATCCGCCAGCACCAGTTCAACAAGGTGGAGCTGGTCAAGTTCGCGAAACCCGAGGAGTCCTACGACCAGCTGGAAAGACTCACGTCGGACGCGGAGGAAGTCTTGAAGCGTCTTGGCCTCGCCTACCGCGTGATGGCTCTTTGCACAGGCGACATGGGTTTCTCCTCGGCCAAGACCTACGACATCGAGGTTTGGTTCCCGGGGCAGCCCACCGCCGCCGGCGGATCAGGCGGTTACCGCGAGATTTCCTCCTGCTCGAACTTCGAGGACTTTCAGGCCCGGCGGGCCAATATCCGCTTCCGGCGCGGAGGCGCCGGCTCCAAGGACAAGCCGGAGTTCGTGCACACCCTGAACGGTTCGGGTCTTGCCGTCGGCCGCACCGTCGCCGCGATTTTGGAAAACTATCAAGATGAAAAAGGCGTCGTCGTTCCCGAGGCGCTGCGTCCGTACCTGGGCGTGGATCGCATCCATTAGCGTTTTATTGGGAGGGTGTTCCATGGGATTGCGTGCCGGAGAAGCGGCCCCGGATTTTTCCTTGAAAGACCAGTCCGGAACCGCCGTCCGGCTCTCCGATTTCAAGGGCAAGAAGGCCGTCGTCCTTTATTTCTATCCCAAGGACGACACCCCCGGCTGCACGGCCGAGGCCTGTCTGTTCCGGGACAGCTTCCAGGTATTCTCGGACGCGGGGGCCGAGGTGTTGGGCGTGAGCGGCGACAACCCGGCGTCGCACAAGCAATTCGCCGCCAAATACCGTTTGCCGTTCCGGCTCCTGAGCGACGAGGGCGATGCGGTCCGGAAGGCATACGGCGTTTCCTCGACGCTCGGACTTCTTCCCGGACGCGTGACGTTCGTGATCGACAAGCGGGGCGTCGTGCGCCACGTCTTCTCATCGCAATTCCGGCCGAAGAAGCACGTGGACGAGGCGCTAGAGATTCTGAAGCAGCTGTGAAAGGCGGCCGAGACTCGACTCCAGCCGGGCGATGAGCGCGGCGGTCCCTTCGGTCTTTCCCTCGCGTCCCATGCGTTCGAGTTCCGCGGCGTCCTCAAAGGCCTCTTGGTACCGGAAGTTGCCCACGCTCCCGCGCAAGGCGTGGGCGGCGTGCTCCAGAGCGCGGGCGTCGTTGCGGCTGACCGCATTGCGGATCTCCCCCTGAAGGCGCTTCCGGTCCTCTTCGAAAAGGGCGACGACCCTTTTGAGGAATTCCCGGTCCCCTCCCAGGCGCTCCGCGATCTCGCCCGGAGTCCAATCGACGCCGGATGTTCCCGCCTTGCGCGCAAACCGATCGATCGTCGCGAGGAGTTTTTGAGTATCGATCGGTTTGGTGAGATAATCGTCCATCCCCGCCTTCAAGGCCTTTTCCCTGTCGTCGGACAGCGCGTGTGCCGTCATCGCGATGACGGGGATGTGCTTTCCCGCTGTCTTTTCAAGTTCGCGGATGCGCCGCGTGGCCTCCAATCCGTCCATCAGGGGCATCTGGACGTCCATCAGAACGAGATCGAAGTTTCCTTTTCGGATCATTTCGAGGGCCTCGAGTCCGTTCCGGGCCACGGTCACGCGATGGCCCCTCTTTTCGAGAATGGTGACCGTCACGACCTGGTTGACCGGCGTGTCCTCCGCGAGAAGGATGTGTAAAGGCGCCGCGGCCTCGACGGGGACGGTTCGGTCTTCCCGGGGAAGGACGGTCCCCGCGGCCGGTCGGGCGAAGGCGAGCGTGACGTGGAAGCGGCTGCCGTGCCCTTCCTCGCTCTCCACCCAGACGCGTCCCCCCATCATCCTGACCAGTTTGGCTACGATCGAGAGCCCCAATCCCGTACCCCCGTACCTCCGCGTGATGGAGGTGTCCGACTGGGTGAAAAGATCGAAGACGGCGCTTTGCTTGTGGCGCGGGATGCCGATGCCGGTGTCGGACACCGAGATCCTGAGCCGCGCCGATTCCGAATCCTCCAACTCCCTGACGATGTCCACGGCGACACCGCCCTTCTCGGTGAATTTCAGCGCGTTTCCGAGCAGATTCGCGAGGATCTGTCGGAAGCGGCCGGGGTCGCCCAGGAGGAGAGGGGGAACGGCGGGGTCGATCCTTGACTCCAGGCTCAATCCCTTGGCCTCCGCGCGGAAACGGAAGGACTTGAGCGCGCTCTCGACGCAATCGGGTACGGAGAAGGGCAGGGATTCCAGGACCAATCTTCCCGCCTCGATCTTGGACAGATCCAAGATGTCGTTCAGGAGGGCCGACAGGTCGAGCGAGGATTCCTTCAGGGTTTCGAGGAATTCCTTCTGGCGCGCGGTCAGATCGGTCTCGCTCATGAGGTCGATCATGCCGATGACGCCGTTCAAGGGAGTACGGATCTCATGGCTCATATTGGCCAGGAATTCGCTCTTGGCGACGTTCGCGGCCTCCGCTGCGATTTTTGCGTGCACAAGCTCCTCCTCCACTTTTTGCCGGCGGAGAATGTGCGAACGGAGGGTGGCGATGACGCTCACCGACGAGCCGAAAACGCCGAGCAGGACCGCGAGAAATCCGATGACGGCGAAACGTCCCCTCCGGATCGCCGTCAGCCAATTGCTGGCGGCGTAGTCGACGCCGAGAACCGCGTCAACCCGCCCCTGCGCGTCCCTCATGGGGACGTACGCGCTGACCCAAGTCCCCCATCGGTCGGTGACGGGCACCGAGTCGAAGAGCTTTTCTCCGAGGAAGGCCCTTCGAAGGGGTTCATGGGCTTCCCCGTACACCTCCCCGATCGCGGTGCGGCTTTCGCGTTCTCCCTCATAGACGCCGTTCCTGTCATAGTCGGTTTCGGAATCCACGATGAGGACGATCTGTCCCGTCGGTGATTTCTTGAAGGTGTAGATGTCGTGCACGAGGGGATTGAGCCCCAGCCAGCGGATTTGTGCGTCGATCATCGAGAGATAGAGGGGGTCCGAAGGGCTCGTGTGAAGCCCCACGCGTTCGTGGCCCATCCGGGCCAACTCCATCGCGTAGGTGGGCGCGAAGCCCTCGACCATGTTCTGGATGCGCTTTTTCTCGTGGTTTCCCGCCGCGCCGACCAGAAACCATCCGGCGAAAAGCGCCAGAACGACGAAAATCCAGGCGCCGGGCGGAAGCCTGCTTTCGCGGTCCGGCCGACGGAGCCAGACGTCGATCGCCGCGAACGCGGACAGCGCGGCGGCGGCGAACAGCGAATAGTCCAGCGGGATCATTTTTTGAGGCCGATTTCGTACCTTTCAAGGCGGCGGTACACCGTGCCGCGGCTGATGCCGAGGGTGCGCGCGGCCCGTGAGACGTTGCCGCCGGACTGGCGCAGGGCCTGAAGGAGGAGCTGTTGTTCGAGCTCTTTGAGGGAAGAGATGCCGCCGCCGTTATCGGAACCGGCCGCGGGCGCGGGGCGGGGCGGGTTCACGTTGAAATCCGTGACGGCCAAGCGCGGCTCCTTGCCGAAGACCACGGCGCGTTCCACCACATTCTGAAGTTCGCGGACGTTGCCGGGCCAAGAATAAGCCGAAAGCGTTTCCACGATCTCCGGCGATAGCTTTTCGAACCGCTTTTCCGCCTTGTCGCCGAATTGGCGGATGAAATGCTCCAAGAGGAGAGGGATGTCCTCCTTGCGGTCGCGGAGCGGGGGCACCGTGACGGGCAGGACGTTCAGCCGGTAGAAGAGATCTTCGCGGAAGTGGCCCTGGGCGATGGCGTCCTCCAGATTCCGGTTGGTCGCGGCGATGACGCGCACGTCCACCTTGACGGATTTGGTTCCGCCGACCCGCTCGAATTCCTGGCCTTGCAGGACGCGGAGGAGCTTGACTTGAAGCTCCGGCGCGATTTCCCCGATTTCATCCAAAAAGATCGTGCCCTGGTCCGCCAGCTCGAATATGCCTTTCTTCTCGCGGATCGCGCCTGTGAAGGCGCCGCGTTCATGTCCGAAGAGTTCGCTCTCCAGGAGCGTCGCCGGGATGGCGGCGCAGTTGATGGCGATGAACCGCTGATTGCGCCGCCGGCTCAGCCCGTGGATGATCTCGGCGACGAGCCCCTTGCCCGTTCCCGTTTCGCCCGAGAGCAGGACCGTCGCATCGGAGTTGGCGACCTTGCTGATCTCGCGGATGAGCTTCTTGATTGCGGGCGACTCGCCGATGAGCCGCTTGAGTTCCGCGTTCTCCCGGAACTCGGTCTGGGTCCGCTTGAGGGTCAGCACGTCCAGGAGATGCTGGATCTTGACCGTGAGGAGGGCTTCGTCGACGGGCTTTTTGACGTAGTCGGAGGCCCCGTTCTTGATGGCGGCGACGATGTTCTTGGTCTCCCCCGAGGTGCTCACCATGATGACGGGCAGATCGGGGGCCAAGGCCTTGACCTCGCCGACCGCTTCCACCCCGGAGCGGTCGGGGAGGAAGACGTCCAAGAGCAGGATTTCCGGCTTATGTTTCCTGATTTTCTCCAGCCCATCCCCCGCCGTTTCGGCGGTGGAGACCTGCCACCCTTCTTGCGAGAGGCGTTTGGCGAGCATCGTCAAAAAAATACGGTCGTCATCGACCAAGAGAATTTGTGGTACCACGATGGACACCTCAGTTGGTCCTACCCAAAGGTTGAATCGTACCTTGGTACGGTATGCCAACAGACTAGACGATCCTGCCTCAAATCGGAACATGAATAGGTGGTGACGCTAAAATTTTTCATAAAAAACAAGGTGATAGAGGTTTTATTTATCCATGCTCTATTATGTTCTATATTGTTTTCTTATTTAACACATTAATCCTGACCCGAATAATTTTGTAGAAATATCAGCCATTTGAACTTGGCACCGTTTCTGCTAGCCGAGGGTTGATCTGAACCCTGGAACACTTTTGTCCATTAAGGGGCAGAAGAGTCTCATTTCCGGGGGCGGGCCGGAAAGTTGTCTTCCTGCAAATTTCGTGAGAAAGAGTGAACGAAGTCCAGCTTCGCTGGACGGAGTGAACGATCAGTTCTTTGTAAAACCGATGCGGATAATTAAGGGGAGAGCGTTGATCTCCCCTTAATTCCAAAGGAGGGGTGGCCGAGTGGTTGAAGGCACCAGTCTTGAAAACTGGCATACCGGCAACGGTATCGTGAGTTCGAATCTCACCCCCTCCGCAATGACGCGTTTCCTATACATCTGCCTCGGCGGCGCCCTGGGGACCGGCGTCCGTTACCTCGTGTCGGGTTGGACCCTCCGCGCGATGGGACCCTCCTTCCCGTTCGGCACGTTGGGGGTCAACGTCTTGGGGTCGTTCCTGATCGGGGCGATCATGCACATCGCGATGTCGACGTCCCTCCTGTCGCCGACGGCGCGTATTTTCCTCACGACGGGAGTCATGGGCGGTTTTACGACGTATTCGAGCTTCAATTACGAGACCGTGCAATATTTTCAAGATGGCGAGATTTTCCGGGCCTTCTTGAATATACTGGTGATGGTCGTTTCCTGTCTTGCGGCGGGGTTTGCGGGTCTGTTCCTGGCCAAACGGCTGCTCGTCTCATGAGAGGCCGAAGGGAGAAAACATGAGGGTTCTCGAGGGGGATCAAGTCATGGTCCGCATCTTCATCGGAGAATCGGACAAATGGCACCATCAGGGCCTGGCCAAGGCCCTGCTTGAAAGACTGAGAAAGGAAGGGTTCGCGGGCGCCACGGTCTTTCACGGCGTCGCCGGTTTCGGCGCACGGAGCGTCTTGCATACAGCCGACATCCTTCGATTGTCGGAAGACTTGCCCGTCGTGATCGAGGTTGTCGATACGGCGGATCAGGTCGAACGGATGAAGCCGATCTTAGACGAGATGATCACGGAGGGCTTGGTCACGTTGGAAAAAGTGCGCGTGCTGAAATACAAGCCGGGCAGCCGTCCTCAGGACCCGCCGAAGTGACGCGCCGGATCGGCATTCCCAGGGCCGTTTTCCCATCCAGATAGCCATTGCTTATTTGATCAAAGCAGACGCGTAATGCCCGCCTTATTGCTAGGAGACATATGAAGCTTTTGCTCATTGCGCCGGCGGGATTGGAAGTTCAGGGGGTCAAGGGAAAACACGTCCATCATCTCAACCTTGCCGTGATCGCGGCCCTTGCGGAGCCGTATTTCGAAGACATCAAGATTGTCGAAGAGGAGTTCGAGCGACTCGATCCCAACGAAACGGCCGACTTCGTCGGAATTACGATGATGAGTTGCCAGGCGCCTCGCGCTTATCAATTGGCCGATCAATTCCGAAGAAAAGGCATCCGGACGATCTGCGGCGGTAGCCATGCCTCCTTCATGACGGAGGAATGCGGCCGGCATTTTGACTCGGTGGTGGTCAACGAAGTCGAAATGGTCTGGGACGAGATCATGGAGGACTTTCACGCCGACGCCCTCAAGCCCCTCTATCAGACCGACAAGCTCATCGACCTGCGAGACCTGCCCATGCCCCGCAAGGACCTTTTCTTCAACGCAGGCACGACGTTGAGCGCCCAGGTCCTGCAGACGGGACGCGGCTGCCCGCTGGGATGCAATTTCTGCACCGTCACTCTGATGTACGGCAAGACCTTCCGAACCCGTCCCGTCGAGCACGTGGTGGAGGAGATCAAACGGTACCCGTCGCGGCTTTTCTTTTTCGTCGACGACAACATCTTTCTCTCCAAGGAATACGCCTACAAGCTTTGCGAGGCGCTGATCCCTCTCAACATCAAGTGGGGCAGCCAGGGTTCGATGGAGTTGATCTGCCGCGACGAGAAGCTCCTCAAGCTCGCCGCGCGTTCGGGCTGCATCAGCCTGTTCGTCGGGATCGAGTCGATCGACCAGGACACGCTCAACGCCGCGCACAAGGCGTTCAACAAGGTGAAGAATTACGAGGAGAACATCAAGAAGATGCACCGCGCGGGCATCAACGTCGTGGGCGCGTTCATTTTCGGGTTTGAAAACGACACGCCGGCGTCGTTCGACAAGGTCTATGACTTCGCGATGAAGAACAAGCTCGCCATGGTCAATACGGGCATCATGACGCCGTTTCCCGGTACGGAAGTCTACGAAAAGGCCAAACGCGAAGGAAAAATCTTCGACCACAATTGGGAAAATTACACGGGCGCCAACCTCGTTTGGCACCATCCCAACATGTCCAAGGACGAGTTCGAGGAGCACTACGTCAAGTTCCGCCAAAGGTTTTACACGTGGCCTTCCATCGTCAAACGCTTCTGGGCCAACCGCAGCCATCCCCTCTACTACTTTGGGATGAACTTCACCCACTGGTGGCGCGCGCACCGCAACGCGCGGAAATGCCTCCCCTCCGTCCCGCCGACGCTGGTTCGGGACCTCGTCGTTGATTCCTAAGGCTTCTTGGCCACGATATTGAACGTCGCCGTCGCCATGGCGACGGGATTTTTCTGGCCTTTCCGATACAACAAGGCGTGGACGACGCAGAGGCGCCTGCCCCGGAAGACGACCTGCGAGCGGCAAACAAGCGTGTCGCCGGAGTTGAGGGGGGAGAAATAATTCACCTTCAACTCCACGGTCGAACAGAAGTCCTCCGGCTCCATCGTCGAGAACACGGCCGCGCCGCAGGCAAAGTCGAAGAACCCGGAAATGACGCCGCCGTGGATGCGGCCGGCGGGAGAGAGGTGGTCGTCGCGGAGCTTGAGCTCCAGAACGGCTTCTCCCTTCTTCCGGCTGACGCGGACGGGCTTGTAGCCGAGCCATACGCCGTATTTGTCGGGGAGGCTGTAGTTCTTGAGGCCGTGCTCCTTGGGGAATTTCTTGAGGGCGCGCATGCGTTCAAGTTGACCCGGGCGGGCGGGCAAGTCAAATGAGGAATGGATCCGGCTTTTCAGCGGAAAACCCAAACGCCTCGAGGGCTTTTTTCACCGCGGCGGCGTCGACCGCGCCGCGTTTCATCAGTTGGGAGAGGGCGGCGATCACCACCGACTCCGCGTCTACTTCAAAGTGACGCCGCAAGTCCTTTCGGGAATCGCTCCGGCCGAGGCCGTCGGTGCCGAGCGAGGTGAACCCCGGGACCCAGCGTGCGATCTGGTCGGGGACGGCCTTGACCCAATCCGAAGAAGCGACGACGGGAAGGCCGCCGCCCAAATGACTCGCGACCCACGGCGTTTTCGGCGTCTCGCCCGGGTGAAGCATGTTCCAACGCTCGCAAGCCAGTGCCTCGCGGCGGAGTTCGGAGTAACTGGTCGCGCTCCAGACGTCGGCGTCGATGCCGAATCGATCCTTCAGGATCTTTTGGGCCCTCAAGACTTCCATCAGAATCGATCCGCTGCCTAGGAGATGGGCCTGCGGCGCTCCGGTCCCGACATTCAGCCGGTAGAGTCCTCGGAGTATGCCTTCCTCGACGCCTTCCGGCATGGGAAGCATTTGGTAATTCTCGTTCTGAAGCGTCAGGTAATAGACGGCGTCCTCGCCGGCTTCATACATCCTCCGGATGCCCTCGCGGACCAGGATGAGGATCTCGTAGGCGAACGCCGGCTCGTAGGCCCGGAGGCGCGGAAAGGCGCTCGCTTGGAGGAGGCTGTGCCCGTCCTGGTGCTGGAGCCCTTCGCCGGAGAGCGTCGTTCGACCGGCGGTGGCGCCGAAGAGAAAACCCTTGGCCCGGGAGTCTTGGAGGGACCAGATCAAATCACCCACGCGTTGGAATCCGAACATCGAATAGAAAATGAAGAAGGGAATGAGAGAAAGACCGTGCGAGTATTCCGCGGTGCCCGCCGCGGTGAACGACGCCAACGCACCCGCCTCGGTGATGCCCTCCTCAAGCATCTGCCCGTCCTTTGCCTCGCGGTAGTAAAGCACCATCTTGGAATCGACGGGCTCGTAGAGTTGGCCGATTCCGGAGTAAATGCCGACTTGGCGGAAGAGCGGGTCCATGCCGAAGGTCCGCGCCTCGTCCGGGATGATCGGCACGATGCGTTTGCCGAGCTCCGGATGCCGGAGAAGCTTGGAGAGGAGCGAGACGAAGGCCATCGTCGTCGAGACCGGCCGCTCGGGGGACGTGCCTTCAAAGAACTCCTTGAACCCGGACGCGTCGAACGTGGGCAGGGGAGAGCGCGCCGTCCGGCGCTTGGGGATGAAACCTCCCAAGGCGCGCCGTCTCTCCAGGAGGTATTGCATCTCTTCGCCCGACTCGGGGGGGCGGTAGAAGGGGGCGTCCTTCAAGTGTTTGTCGTCGATGGGGATGTCGAAGCGGTCGCGGAACTGTTTCAACTCCTGTTCGTTCAGCTTTTTCTGCTGGTGCGTGATGTTCCGGCCCTCGCCCGCCTCGCCCAGGCCGTAGCCCTTGATGGTTTTGGCCAGGACGACGGTGGGTCCGCCCGCGTGAGCGACGGCCGCTTGGTAGGCGGCGTGGATTTTTCGGGAGTCATGGCCCCCGCGGCTGAGTTTTCGGATCTGGTCGTCGGTGAGGTGTTGGACGAGGGCCGAAAGCCCGGGGTGCGTCCCGAAAAAATGCCGCCGCGTGTAGCTCCCGGGCTCGACGACGTATTTTTGATAGTCGCCATCGACGGCCTCGGTCATCCTCTCCACGAGCCGTCCTTCCGCATCGGCCGCGAGCAGAGGGTCCCAGTCGCGCCCCCAGATCACCTTGATGACGTTCCATCCCGCGCCGCGGAAGGCGGACTCGAGTTCCTGGATGATCTTCCCGTTGCCGCGGACCGGTCCGTCGAGACGCTGGAGGTTGCAGTTGACGACGAAAGTCAGGTTGTCGAGCTCCTCGCGCGAGGCGACGGTGAGCGCTCCCATGGCCTCGGGCTCGTCCATCTCGCCGTCTCCCATGAAGGCCCAGACGCGCGTATCGGCGGTGTCCTTGATCCCGCGGTTGGCGAGATACCGGTTCATGCGCGCTTGATAGATGGCCAGCAGGGGCGCGAGCCCCATCGAGACCGTGGGGAACTCCCAGAACGCGGGCATGAGCCAGGGATGCGGATAAGAGGAGAGGCCGCCGCCGGGTGCGAGTTCCCGCCGGAAATTCTGAAGGTGCTGCTCCGTCAGCCGACCCTCGAGAAAGGCGCGGCCGTAGATCCCGGGCGCCCCGTGACCCTGAAAGAAAATCTGATCGCCGCCGTTGCCCGCGTCGTGCCCCCGGAAAAAGTGATGATAGGCCACCTCGAGCAGATTGGCGCAGGAGGCGTACGTCGAAATGTGTCCGCCGATCCCCGGATCGCGGGTGTTGGCGCGGACGACCATCGCCATGGCGTTCCAACGGATGAGGCTGCGGATGCGGCGCTCGATCCCCTCGTCGCCCGGGTAGGGCGGTTCCTCGCCGACCGGGATCGTGTTGACGTAGGCCGTCTCAAAGGGGAAGCGGACGCGCGGCATAAAGGGCAGGATAGCATACTTTGCCGCGAAAGGTCAGATGGTTACAAGGTGTGTTTTTGTCGTCATGATTTGTTACTTTTTTTGAGCGACCTCCTAAAATAGTCTAATTATTTCAATAGCTTGATTTTGGCACCCAGCCTGCAATCTTCTTTGGCAAGAACACAAAGGAGATTGTATGCCGCATTCCACGTCTCATCTCGCCGCCTTTGATTCAGACCCGGTGTTGGCCCGGGTTCAGGCAAGTTTGTCTGACGTCGGAACTGGATTTCCGGTGTTGACCGGACCGGGCGTCGCCGCCCCTGCGACGGGCAGCGAGATCATGAACGCCTTAATCGGTATGGCGGTGAAAGGATCCAGTTCTCATGCTCCCGTGACCACATCGAGCACGCAGCCTTCGTCGCTGGGGCCTGCCCTCGGCGCCGGTGCGGCCGGATTAGCGGTGGGGGCGGGTGCGGCCGCGGCCTTGATGGCCGGAAAAGGTAAGCCCTCCGCCGCGATTTCCACGGGGATGCCTCCCGCGCCTCCTGCCGAGATGCCCACGGCCAAGCCGGCGAACGGTGCGGCCTCCAAACCGGAAGCGAAGCCCGTGGACTCCCCGAAGGCCCAGCCCGACCCGGACAAGGTGACGCTTGCCCTCTCGCCGGACGCTGCAAAAAAACTTCCTATCAATCCCGAGAACGTCGATACGAAGTCCGGCAAGGTGAAGGTCACACCGACCCCGACGACCTTCACGGCGATCCCCGCATCCAAACCCAAGCCCGCGGGCTACGAGGAGATGACCTACGACGGGAAAAAATATTGGGTCTCCAAACAGGACGCGAATACGTATGCCTCCTGGAACAAGGCCTTCGCGACGACGGGAGGGCTGAAACCCGCCGACGCCACGATGACGCCGGTCGCAGCCGCTGTGCCGCCAAAACCCGCGGCCCCCGTGACGCCCCCCGCACCGGCCGGCAAGGCGCCCGCCGCTCCCCTACCGGTTGCCGCCGCACCCGCGCCCAAGCCGGTCACGCCGCCACCGGCGTCGCCGCCGCCTGCGGCGCCGGCAACGGTGCCGGCCCCTCCCGCTTCAGGCACCAGTACAACGCCGATGCCAACCCCAGATCCGGCCTCGAAACCTCTTTCCTTCACGGTCGGTCCCGATGGATTGTTGCAGACCAAGTAGAATCGGAGCTAATCTGGCCGCGTGCAGGCCCCCCTCATCCTCTTCGACGGCGTCTGCAACTTCTGCAACGCGAGCGTGAATTTCATCATCGCCCGCGATCCGAAAAAAAACTTCCGTTTCACCCCGCTTCAATCGGCCGCCGGTCAAGAGCGGCTGAAAAAATTCAATCTTTCGACGACCGATCTCGACACGATGGTGCTGATCGAAAATGATCGCGCCTTCACGCGATCGACGGCGGGATTGAAGATCGCCCGGCGCCTCTCCGGCCTCTGGCCTCTTTTTTATGTCTTGATCGTCGTTCCAAGGTTTTTAAGAGACGCCGTCTACAACGTCGTCGCCCGGAATCGCTACCGCTGGTGGGGCCGGAGGGACGCCTGCATGGTCCCGACCCCGGGGGTCAAAGAGAGATTCCTGCCCTAGGACAAATTGCCCGCAACCCCCGGCCTGGAATCCCGATTTCAACGTCGTGCCTTCTTTGATGCCCAACGCCGGTCTCCTCGTCACGGGGGAGGCGATGAAGACCGCCTTTCAGGCGGGTTATACCCTGGAACTCGCCTCGCAGGCCCGGGCCCTGGGCTGGGCGCATCCCTTCCGCGTGACGGTCGGCAGCTCCTCGGGCAGCCTCGCCGCCGTCGTCGGGGCCGTTGAGGACCCGCCCGATCACGACCTGGCCCTCCGGTTCTGCCGCCGTTTCGCCGACGACCTGAGGCCGCACGCCTTTTGGAAAGGACCTCTTCACGGACGCTGGGAGCTCCCGTACCGGCGGGTCTTGGAGGGGATCCTGGAGGATCAGAACCTCATCGATTGGGAGAAGGCCTTCGAGGGCCCCACCATGATCGTCATCGTCACGACCCAGGTCGACGTTCGCGCAGCGTCCGAGCCTTGGAGCGATCGTCTCCAGGTCCTGACGGACGGAATTCAGAGGGCCTTGGGCGGAGACGAGGTCTCCTTTTTGGACGTGGCGGCCCGCATCGCGGAGATGTCCGCCGCGGGGGCCTCCGGACTCTTCACGCCGTGTTATTTCTCGACCAAGCCCTGGCCTCGCGGGGCACCAGGCAAGCCGCCGGAGAACTGGCACGCGCTTCAAAGCCCGTCCGAGCTCCGGCAGGCGGTCGTCGCGTCGACCCGCATCCCGCCCTTTACGGGGGCGCCGGTGAGGTTTGGGGATCGCGTCCTCATCGACGGGGCCTGGTCGGACAACGTCCCCGCCTGGATCGCTCCCGCTCTGGGACTCGAGGAGTTTTTCATCGTGGACTGCACGCACAAGGGGAAGCTCTACCGGAGGCCGATCGGTGATTACGTCCGCCGGCAGGCGAGGCGCGTGTTAAGCGGGGCCTCGCGCGCCGCCGAGTGGGTGGAGCAATTGGCACCGCGCATCCCCGTGACGAACGCGGATCGCTGGCTGAAGGGGATCCACGACTTCACCCCGCCGCCGGAGCCGATCGATTTGGGGGAGATCGAGCGTGGATCCGAGGGACTACGGATCTTCGAGGACCATCTGCCCGCCGATGCGCCGAATCCTTACCGATTCCTCGCCCCCAAGCCGGAGGTGGTGGACCGGCTCTATCGATTGGGGGTGGAAAGGGCAGAGAAGAGGGCGGCCGATCTGCCGAGGCCCTGACGTTTCCCATCGGAAACAAAGAGGGGCTTCTCCCCGCGGACTTCCCAATCACCGCACAACGAATTCAAGCCTTTAGCCGTCCTTCAACTTGGTACGCCGTTTGCGATAAGTCCTCTTTCAACGGAGGCTGCTTATGGCTCGTTCATCGCGTGTGGAAAGTCTGGATCAGGGCAGATTCAGCGGGTCGTCATTGGATGACGATCCCGTCCTGGCGCGTGTGACGATGGCCTTGGCCTCCGAAGGCGGCGAAATCTCCCGGCTCGTCACATCAGGCGCCTTCGCGAACTCGACCGGCGCCCAGATGATGAACTGGCTCGCCTTCATGATGGCGCAAAAGAAAGAGGGAGGTCAGGGGACGGCTCCCGAACCGGCGAAGCCGGAGGGATTCAACCCGGCCGCGCTGCCCCCTCTGGGCCAGAACGTGGGGGACTTGGCGGGCGCTTTCGGAAAGAAGGACAAGGACGAGAAAAAGGAATCGACTCCCGCCAAGGAACCGGCCAAGGCGGCGGACCCCGCGCCGACGCCGGAACCCCAACCGAAAGCGGCCGAGCAACCTCCGGAGAAGGCCCCTCCGGCCCAGGAACCAAAACCCGAGGAGGCCAAACCGAAGGTCGAAGAAGAGGCCCCGAAGCCCGCAGAGACGAAGGCGCCCGTAAAGCCCGAAAAGCCGGAGGCTGCGGCCAAGCCGGACGCCAAGCCCGGCGACCCCAAGGCGAAACAGGACTCAGCGGATGCCGTCGCCGCGCTCGTCAAGCCGATCGTGGACTTGGTCGCGAACCTATTCTGATCCGTCCGTGCCGCGAGCATCTCACCTTGATTCACCAGGAAAACTCGTGTTACTTCCGATCGCCGATAGCGAGCGGAATCCGGCGTTGCTGGATGAAGTGAGCGATGAATCCCCGTCAGCACCGATGGGGGTTCAGATCAGATGGGGATAAATAAGGGGAGAGCGGTATCGCCCCTTATTTTGAGCGAAGCGTCCGGCTTTGCCGGGCGCGGAGCGGATGGAGGGGTGCACGAGTGGCTTAAGTGGACGGTTTGCTAAACCGTTGTACGTGTGAAAACGCGTACCGAGGGTTCAAATCCCTCCCCCTCCGCATTCAAGATCCATAAGGGGGCTCCATGAAGATCTTACGGGTCGTTCCCGTCCTGATGTTGCTCGTGTCCACGTCCGCCTGCGGCGACGTGCCATCCCTGCTCAAGGGCAGGACGGCGGCGGCGCCTTCGGAAAAGCAGACGGAAACGGCGCAGCCCTCGCGCGCCCGCTCCATCGAGGGCGTTTACGACGTCCGCGGCACCAATCCCGGCGGGACCGGCAATTACGCGGGGACGGCGACGATTGCGGAGTCGGGCGAAAACTACAAGATGTCTTGGAGCGTCGGCACGTCCTATGTGGGGACGGGCAGGAGAAGCGGCGACGTGCTCTCGGTGGAGTGGGGCGACGGGACGAACGTCGTCGGGACCGTCAAATACAACATCGAGTCCGACGGCCGTCTGACCGGCACCTGGTACACCAAGGCCGATCCGAACAATCTTGGATCGGAAATTCTCATTCCCCGTCGCTGAGGCTCCGTCTTGAGTAAAAAGAAATCTCCCAAACACAAATCCGGATGGCGCTGGCTTTTTCCGGTCCTTGTGATCGGGGCGGCGGCGTTGGGCCTTCACCTCCTCGTCCTCGATCGCGAAATCCGGGACAAGTTCGAGTCGCACCGGTGGAATCTTCCGTCCCGGGTCTACGCGGCGCCCACGGCGCTTTACCCCGGGCTTGCGATGTCTCCGGGGGATTTTGAGGCAAAACTCGCGCGCGTTTCCTATAAGAAGATGACGTCGGATCCCCGGGAGGTCGGGGAATACGCGGTGACCAAGACGGGTTTCAAAGTCTATCTCCGCAACTTCACCTATCCCACGGAGGATTTTCCCGGACTGCCCGTCGAGATCGGCTTCGCCGGCGGCAAGGTTTCTTCCATGAAGAGACTGGACACCGGCGACGATCTCAAGACCGCCAGGATCGAGCCGGAGCTGATCGCCTCGATTTTCGACGACAAGATGGAGGACCGCACCGTGGTGGCGCTCGACGCGATCCCGGAGGCCTGCGTCGATGCCGTCGTCGCCGTGGAGGACGAACGCTTCTATGGCCACCACGGCGTGGATCCCATCGCCGTGGTCCGCGCGATCGTGACCGACGTCCTCCACTTGGGGGCCAGGCAGGGCGGAAGCACTCTGACCCAGCAGCTCGTGAAGAATTTTTTTCTGACGTCCGAGAAGACGATCACCCGCAAGTTGAACGAGATGCTCATGGCCGCTCTCCTGGAGCTGCGTTATTCCAAGGACGAGATCCTGGAGGCCTACTTCAACGAGATCTATTTCGGGCAGAAGGGCCCGGTGTCGGTGACCGGCGTCGAGGAGGCCGCCAAGTTCTACTTCGGCAAGGGCGTTTCGCACCTCACCACGGCCGAGTGCGCCACGCTCGCCGGCTCGATCCGGCTCCCCGGCGAATACTCGCCTCACCGGAACATGGAAAAGGCGATCGACCGCCGGAACCTCGTCCTCCGCATGATGAGGGATCAGAAAAAGATTTCGGAGGAGGACTACCAATCGGCGCGGAAGGAGAAGATCACGCTGCCGCGCGCCAACCCGCGCGTTTTCGGAGCGCCGTACTTCATCGACTTCGTGCGCGCGGAGCTGAAGGAGAATTATCCGGAGGACGTGCTCAAGTCCGAGGGGATGCGCATTTTTACGACGCTCGACCCGGAGGCCCAGGACGCCGCGGAGGCGGCCGTGAAGAGGCGCCTCGAGGAGATCGAGACGGCGCGCCCCAAGATCAAGAAGCTCAAGGAGGAGGGGGAGAACCTCGAGGCGGCGCTGATCGCGGTTCAACCGCAAACCGGCGCTGTCCGCGCCTTTGTGGGCGGCCGGGACTACGAAAGCTCGCAATTCGACCGCATCCGCGACGCCCGGCGCCAGCCGGGCTCGGCGTTTAAGCCTTTCGTCTACGCGGCCGCGCTGCGGACCGGCGAGGAGGGTGTCGAGCCGCCTTGGACCCTGGCTTCCTCCGTCGACGATACCGCGTTCTCCGTGAAGGTCGGCGGCAAGCCGTGGAGCCCGGACAACTACGACAAGAAGGAGCACGGCTTGGTCACGCTCCGCGAGGCGCTGGAGCAGAGCTACAACATCGCGACGGTGAAAATCGCGATGAGCGTCGGCCTGGAGAAAGTGATCGATCTCGCCCGCGAGGCGGGGATCGAAAGCGAGCTCAAACCCTATCCGTCGCTTGCTTTGGGCGCGTTCGAGGTGACGCCGCTCGAGCTCGTCCGCGCCTACACGGTCTTTCCCAACCAGGGCACACGCACCGAGCCTCTCGCGATCATGAATGTCGTCACGCGCGACGGCGTCGTTTTGGAAAAGAAGGGATTCAAGATGAGGAAGGTCCTGTCGCCGGACGTGGCTTATCTGATGAACAGCGTGCTCAAGGGGGTTGTCGACCGGGGCACCGCCGCGGGCGCACGCCGGATGGGTTTCACGGGTCTGGCCGCCGGAAAGACGGGGACGACGTCGGATTACAAGGACAGCTGGTTCGTGGGCTACACGCCGGACCTCCTGGCTCTCGCGTGGGTGGGGTTCGACGACAACACGGCGACCGGACTTTCGGGCGCCTCCGGGGCTCTCCCCATCTGGACGGATTTCATGAAGGCCGCGGGTTCCTCGGGCGCCTCCAAGGAGGACTTTCCCGGCACGGAGAACATTTTGCTGGTCAAGGTGGATAAGTCGGGCCATCTTTACCGCGACGTTTGCGGGGAGCCTTTCGAGGAGGCCTTTTTGAAAAACACGATCCCCACGACGAAATGCCAAGAGAGCGACGGTCACGACGAATGATGAAATGGTTGTCGGTATTCCTGATCGTCCTTTCCCTGGGCGCCCTCGGCTGCGCCGGCAAGCGGGAACCCGGGCGCGCGAAACCGCCGGCAGACTCGCGGCAGGCCCCGGTCGGCGCCGACGAGGACGAACTCACCCCCCAGCGCGCGGCCTCGAACGCGCTGATCGACGACGGCGAGAAGACATTCGCCCAGGGCCGGTACGATGCGGCGGCCGATCTTTTCCAGCAGGCGGTCACCGTCGACCCAACGAACGGAGCCGCCTACTACCATCTGGCCCTCGCCAAGGTGAGGAGCGGCGAGTACGGTGAGGCCGAGGGTCTGATCGAAAAGGCCGACCAGCTTCTGGGCGGCAAGGCCGAGTGGGCCGAGAGGCTGGAAGAATTGAAGCGCGACTTCGACAAGAACAAGTCCTCGAAGGATTTTTGAGCTACCGGGTTCTCGAACATACCGCCGACATCCGTCTGCGCGTCTCCGGCCGCTCGTTTGCCGGCCTCCTCAAGAACGCCGTCTTCGCCCTGACGGACCAGATCCTGGACGCGCGCTCCGTGAGGGCGATTCAATCCCGAAAACTGCGCGTCCGAGGGAGTTCCTTGGAAGAGCTTTTCGTGAAGGTCCTGCAGGAATGCCTCTTTCTCTTTGACGCCAGAGGATTCGCCGTCCGGACGCTTCGAGGCATGCGTTTGGAGGGGGACGTTCTGGAGGGGGTGCTTCGCGGGGAAAGGTTCTCGCCGCGGCGGCACGGCCCCAAGTCGGAGGTCAAGGCGGTGACGTTTCACGGGTTGAAGGTGAAGCGTCGGCTTAAGCTTTGGTCCGCTGAGATCGTCTTGGATGTTTAGTTGAGGGGCGCCGGCGAGCCTCTTCCTGCAGGGTTTTCTGAACGTTCCTGTCGAAGACCCAGTCGCTCTTCTGCGTCATTCGTATGAAGGAATATTTCCGCCGGCTCAAGGCCCGGCCGATGAGCTTCAAATAACCCTTCAAGCCCCGCATCTGCATCAGCGAGATCGGATGCAGGAAGATATCCTTGGTTTTGACGTAGCCAATGAACATGGGGGGATTATAATCCCCATCGCATGGCCATTCCCATTGAAAAGATAGACGACTTCACGTGGCGTCTTCGCAGGCACGGCAAGATGCGGGTCGACGGCATCATCTACGCATCCGAGAAGATTCTGCCGTCCATCACCGAGGACAAGGCCCTCGACCAGGTGAAGAACGTCGCCACGCTCCCAGGCATCGTCCGCGCCTCATACGCCATGCCGGATATCCACTGGGGCTACGGCTTTCCGATCGGCGGCGTCGCGGCATTCGACCCGAGCGGGGGCGTGGTGAGTCCCGGCGGCGTTGGGTACGACATCAACTGCGGTGTCCGTCTGCTCCGCACGAACCTGACGCGCTCCGATCTGCAAGGCCGTCTTCGGAACCTGATCGAGGCGCTGTTTCGCGAAATCCCGAGCGGCGTCGGCGCGCACCGCAAGGACCTGAAGATGGGCCTGTCCGACCTGAAACGCCTATTGAGAAAAGGCGCGCGCTGGGCGGTCGAGAATGGCTACGGAGAGCCGGAGGATATTGAACATTTGGAATCGCAGGGGACGATTCCGGACGCGGCGCCGGAGGAGGTTTCCGAAAGGGCTCGGGAGCGCGGCAAGGACCAATGCGGGACACTCGGGTCGGGCAATCATTTCGTGGAGGTCGATTATGTCGAGCAAATCTTTGATCGTGAGGCCGCGGCAGCCTTCGGACTCTTTGAGGGCCAAGTCGTGGTTCACATCCACTCGGGGTCCCGGGGGTTGGGATATCAGGTCTGCGATGATTTTCTGGGAGTCATGCTCGCCGCCTCAAGGCGGTACGGCATCGAGCTGGTCGATCGCCAGCTTTGCTGTGCGCCTCTGGCTTCCGACGAGGCTCGCCGCTATTTGGGAGCGATGGCCGCGGCCGCCAATTTCGCTTTCGGTAACCGCCAGGTCATGGCGGATTCCGTCAGGCGCGCCTTTGCCCGGGAGTTGGGAAGATCTCCCCGGGATCTGGGGATCGAAACCGTCTACGACGTCGCCCATAACATCGCGAAGTTTGAAGAGCATGAAGTGGAAGGAAAGAGGCGCAGCCTCTGCGTCCACCGCAAAGGCGCCACCCGCGCCTTCCCGCCGGGCCACCCGGAAATCCCGGAGGCCTACCGTGAGGTCGGCCAGCCGGTCCTGATCCCCGGCGACATGGCCCGCTATTCCTACGTGGCGGCGGGAACGGAGACGGCGTGGCGGGAGACATTCGGCAGCTCCTGCCACGGGGCGGGGCGGATGATGTCGCGGATGAAGGCCAAGAAAGCTGCGCGCGGGCGAAGGATTTATGAGGAGATGGAGAGGCAGGGGATCATTTTGCGCTCCGCGACGCTCGACGGGGCCCTCGAAGAGATCCCCGAAGCCTATAAAGACGTGGCGGACGTGATGGACGTCGTGGTCGGCGCGGGGCTTTGCAGAGCGGTGGCGAGGCTGAAGCCGGTCGGGGTGATCAAGGGGTAGGGTGTTTTCCCACAAGCCTCGGAAGATAGGCCCCCGTCCTTTCCCGATACCGTTTGTACCCCGGCAGGGAGGCCTCCAGTTTGGACTCTTCAATGGAGGCGCGGGCGAGTTGGGCGGCGATGAAAACCAGCAGGAGCAGGGTGCTCCCCCAGGACGGAGACAGGAGCCATAGGGCCGTCGTCGCGAGGATCTGTCCTTCATAGATCGGATGACGCACGAATCGATAGGGGCCGCGGGAAACCAGATCCCTCACCTCGGCCATGATGCTGAAGGCCCTCCGCAGGTAGATCAGACCCCAGACGCTGAGGGCGTTTCCCAAAAAAAGAAGTCCGTCCGCCAGCCGCTCCGTGACGAGGGAAGGGAGCCCGGCGAAGGGAGCGAAAAGGGCGGAGGATTCGTTGAGCGCGATCGGAAGGACGGCGCAGACAAAGGGAAAGACGCGTTCGCGAAATCCCGTCGCCCGGACGCGCGCCGGACGCCTGAGGACGTAGCTCGACGCCATGAGAAGAAATATGAGGACGACGAAACCGCGGCGCACGAGGGGCTCGATGGCGATCGGGCCCGGCGCCTGAATGATTTCATTCCTCTGCAGCACGGCGATGTAGGCGGCATAAGCCGTGAAAAAGACCGCGCCGGTGACGCGTGGCAAGAGGTCGCGATGGGATTTCATGGGCTTTTCATATAAACACAAACTCGTATGACCATGAAGCAAAAGCTGCCGGTCGACGCGTTGTTGCCCGAGATTTCGCAGAAACTCCTGGCGGCGACTTCGTTGATCCTCCAGGCCTCACCCGGTTCCGGAAAGACGACCCGCGTCCCGCCCTTCCTTCTCGACGAGCCTTGGGCCAAGGGAAAGGAGATTTGGGTCTTGGTGCCCCGGCGCCTCGCGGCCAAGATGGCGGCCCTGCGCGTGGCGGAGGAACGGAGCGAAGACGTCGGCGGGACCGTGGGCTACCACTTCCGGTTTGAAAGGGTCGTCGGTCCGAGCACTCGGCTCAGGTTCCTGACGGAAGGGATGTTCCTGCGGCTCGCGCTCCAAGACCCGGAGATCCGGAACGTCGCCGCCGTCGTGCTGGACGAGTTCCACGAGCGCCATTTGCAGACGGATGTCGCCCTGGGATGCTTGAAGCGCCTGCAGACGACGATACGCAGGGACCTGAAGATCGTCGTCATGTCGGCGACGCTGCAGGCCGAGGGATTGGCCCGGTATCTCGAGGCGCCGGTGATCAGCCTCGAGACGAGGCTTTATCCTGTTTCCACGACCTATCACCCGATGACCGCGTCTCAGCGCCTGGATACCGCCGTCCGATCGGCGGTCGGCTCGGCTTTGGCGGCGTCACGGGGCGACGTGCTCGTTTTCCTTCCGGGTGTGGGCGAAATCTTGAGATGCCAAGAGACCCTTCGTGCGGCCTTCCGCGACGAGTTGAAGATCCTGCCCCTTTACGCGGATCTTTCCCGCGAGGCGCAAGCCGACGTTTTTCGCCCGGCCTCGAAACCGAAGGTGATCTTGGCCACGAACGTGGCCGAGACCTCGCTGACCATCGACGGCGTCACGACGGTCATCGACAGCGGGCTTCACCGCCGCGCGAGTTTTTCCTGGTGGTCCGGAATTTCGCGTCTGGTGACCCGGCCGATCTCCAAGGCCTCGGCGATTCAGCGCGCCGGCCGCGCCGGCCGCACGGCGCCCGGGCAATGCCTGCGTCTGTACTCTCAATCCGATTTTGACGGCCGCCCGGATCATGAGGTCCCCGAGATTGAGAGGTCCGATCTGGCTCCGACCTTGTTGGAGGTCCTGGGTTTGGGCGGTTCCCTGGCCGATTTCCCCTGGTTCCTGCCCCCTCCGCCGGAGGCGACGGAGGCCGCAGGTCTCCTGCTGCGCCGGATCGAAGCCGTCGGGGATGACGGGTTGACCCCGCTGGGGCGCGATTTGACGGCGTTTTCCCTGCACCCCCGTTTGGGGAGGGCCATCCTCGAGGCGAAGGCTCGCGGCGTCTTGGAGGAGGTTGCGACCCTGGCCGCGTGGATGAGCGAGGAGGTGACCGGGGACTTGAATCTCTTTGACGTCCTCTCCCGCAAGAGGCCTTACAACGTGAACCGGCTGCGGGATCAAATCTTGTCAAATTCCGGGAATGGCCGGATCGCGACGGGGATCAAGAGGGAAGAGGAGGCCGCGCGCTGTCTGCTGACGGGGTTTCCCGATCGTGTCGCCAAGAAACGCGGTGTCGCGAAGGGGGCGGAGGCCGACCTGGTCTTTGCGACCGGAGGATCCGCCGTCGTCACGCGCCAATCGGCGGTCGACCAGAACGAGTTTTTTCTCGTTCTGGACGTTCAGGAAAGGGGCCGGCAGGGCGAAGGCAAACTCAAGGTCCACGTGCACACGCTCTGCCCGATCCGGGCCGATTGGCTGTTGGACCTCAAGAATGATTTGATCCGGGAGGAGGAGAGCCTGATCTGGGACGCGGAGCGGGCCAAGGTTTACGAAGCGGCCCGGCTGACCTACGGGGACCTCGTCCTGAGTCAGACCCAAGGCGAGCCCCGCGACCCGGCGGCCGCCTCGGTCCTCCTTCTCAAGGAGGCCTTCGGCATCGATGCGGCTCATCCGCCGGAGGTCCCCGACCTGCTCAAGCTCCTCGAACGCCACGTGGACCCGGAACCGGTCGAGGCCTTTCTCGCTCGGCTCCGTCTTCTGAAGAGCGGGGAGGCGACGCCGGAATTTCTCATCCGGTCGCTCGCCGGGGCGACCTCGCTCAAGGATCTCCAACCCGCCGCGTTTCAGGAGCGGATGGAAGCCGCCGTTTCCCCGTCCCTCAGGGGCGATTTGGACCGCTCCGTGCCCACGCACTGCTTTCTCAAGGGCCGCCGCGTGAAGGTCCATTACAAGTGGGATCAGAAGCCGTGGATCGCCTCGCGCCTCCAGGATTTTTTCGGGATGACGCAGGGTCCGAGCCTCATGGGCGGGAGACTGCCGCTGACCCTGCATCTGCTCGCGCCCAACCAGCGGCCGGTCCAGGTGACGCAAGACCTCGCGAGTTTTTGGAAAAACGCCTATCCCCAGATCCGCAAGGAGTTGGGCCGCAAATACCCAAGGCATGCATGGCCGGAGAAACCGCAGCAGAAGTGACCATTTCCGATTTTGACACCTACGTGGAGATGTCGTATCAGACACGGCCAATAGGAGGAAACGCCATGCCCAAGACGCCCTGGAAGATGAAGGGACACTACGTCAAGAACTGCAATTGCCTCGCCACCTGCCCGTGCGACACGATCGGGGTGCCGTTTCCCGACAAGGGCTGCGAGGGGATGGCCGGAATGCAGATCCGGGAAGGGCATTTCGGGAAGGTGAAGCTGGATGGCTTGCGATGGGCGGCGGTGTACCGCTGGCCGGGCGCTCTCCACGAAGGGAACGGCCAACTGCAGCCGTTCGTCGACGAGCGTGCGAAGCCGGAGCAGCGCGACGCGATCCTCCAGATTCTTTCGGGAAAGCACGGGGGGACCTATTTCGAGATCCTGGCCTCGATCATCACGCAGATCTATGAGCCCCAGTTCGTCCCGATCCGTTTCAAGTTCGACAAGAAGGGCCGCAAGGCCCTGGTCGAGATCCCCGGTTTCCTCGAGACCGTCACGGAGTCCTTGGTCGTCCCCGCCAACGGAAAGAAGCAGCGGGTCATCGTCCGGATGCCCGAGGGATTCGAGTACCGGGAGATGGAGGTCTGCTCCGCAAAATCCCTGAAATCGACGGGGGCGATCCCGTTCGAATATCAGAACACCCACAGCTCGCTCGCCGACGTCGTGCACACCCACAAGGGTCTGGTCGCTTAATCCATGTTTCCGGGAGTCCTCGCGCGCGGCGAAAGAGGGACCTTGCTTGCCTTGGCGGCCCTGGCCGCCCTTTCGTGGCTCGCCATCCTCTATCAATGGCATGCGATGGGTTGCCGGATGTGCGGAGGGATGAGCGTGGCCTGCCCCATGTGCATGGGGACGGGCAAGGCGTTCTGGCTCGTCCTCCCGTCGTTCCTGGGGATGTGGTCCACCATGATGGCGGCGATGATGATCCCCGCGGTCACGCCGATGGTCCTCCTCTTCGCCCGATTCTCCCGCACTCGGGAACCGGAGAAGGGAGAGTCCCTGAAGTGGCTCTTCATCTCGGGATATTTTCTGGCCTGGGCCTTGACGGGGTTCGCCGCCTTCGCCGCCGTCCGGCTGATACAAACGTTGCTCGCCGCCCGCCCCGCGTTGACGGCATACGGAGACCTCTCCGCCGCAGCGGTCCTCGTCGCGGCCGGGCTCTACCAGTGGAGTCCTTTCAAGGACCGATGTCTCGAGCATTGCCGGTCGCCCTTGGAGTTTCTGGCGGAGCATTGGCGGGAAGGACCATGGGGCGCCTTGAGGACCGGTCATTGGCACGCCCTGTACTGCATCGGGTGTTGCTGGGGGATCATGCTCGTGATGTTCGGCGTGGGGCTCATGAACCTCGCCTGGATGGTCGCCCTGACCGCCGTTATGTCGGCGGAAAAAATGATTCCGCGCGGGGCGCTGGTCGGACGTTTGGCGGGCGTCGTCTTTGTCTTCTTCGGCCTTTTTTTTGCGTTTCGCTTCTTCGCCGCCTGACCTGCGGCGCAGGATCACGGCGTGACCATGACGGACTCCTGGCAGTTTCCGAAGGGGGATTCGGCGGTCAGGGCGTAGAGGGTCGGCGTCATCGGATAGACGTAGACCTGCCCGGAGCGCTTGCGGGTGAGGGGCGCGGCCCCCTCCCGGAGCAGGGAGTCCTGGGCGTTGCCGGCGTCCCACAGGATGCGAAATCCTTCCACGAAGGTGCCGTCGCAGAGGGTCATGGGGTGCGGGACCGCCTCGATGTGGCAGGTCGGCGGCGTCGGTTGACATCCGAGATTTGCGGAAGACCCCGCCGTCGTGGGGCAGGCGTCCGCCCCGTCGCCGAGTCCGTCTCCGTCCGTGTCCGCCTTGGTGTGGTCGGAACCCAAGACCCACAGCTCCTCGCCGTCCAGGACCCCGTCTCCATCCGAATCCGGATTAACGGAATCGTTGTCGCAAACGTCGCCGATGCCGTCGCCGTCGGAATCCATCTGGTTCAGGTTCGCGCTGAGGGGGCAGTTGTCGACGAGGTCCAAGACCCCGTCGCAGTCCAGGTCCGAGACGGGCGTGACGGGCAACGGAGGTGCGTCGACGCCGGCGTCCGGGGGCGCGGCGTCGGTGGTCCCCGAGTCCGCGGGGACGGGGGCGGTCTCGTCCAAAAGCCCCGTCCGCCCGCAGCCGCTTAAGATCGACGTGAGCCCCAGGGAGGCGGCCAGGAGAAGGGACGAGGAGAGGGGCGCGCGGGGGCTGGCCGGAGCGGCCGCCGCGGACGCGCACGAAACGACGGTCCGGGAGGCGAAGAGGGCGGCGAAGGAATTGAACTGGATCACGGCCACACATCGGGTTATTCGTGCAAGAGTTGCTTGAAAGCAGCGGGAGGGATCCATGACGGAGTCAGCCGTTCCATCCATCAAGATCGAACCCTGGCCGATGGAGAAACCGCTCCTGTGGCTCGCCGGCGTCTTTTCGTTCTTCGTCTGGTTCGCGCTGGCGATCACGGTCTTCGGGCTGGTCTACCTCGCCTTCATCGGTCTCTTTCTCTTCATCGGGCACGTCATCTTCATCGCGCACGTGCGCGGGAGCGCGGTGAAGATCGGGCCGGACCAGTTTCCGGACCTTCATCAATCGGTCGAACGGCTGGCCCGGAGGATGGGTTTTGACAAGGCGCCGGATGCGTACGTCATGCAGGCGGGCGGCCTCCTGAACGCGCTGGCGACCAAGCTCTTCCGGGACAATTTCATCATCCTCTACTCGGATCTGTTGGAGGCCTGCGGGGAGGACACCTCCGCTCGCGACATGATCGTCGCGCACGAACTCGGCCATATCAAGGAAGGCCACCTCAAGTACCTGTGGTTCCTCCTGCCGGGGATGTTCGTGCCCTTCCTGGGATCGGCGTTGTCGCGGGCCCGCGAATACACCTGCGACCGCTACGGCCTGGCCGGCGCCGGGCGCAAAGACGGGGCTCTTCGGGGGCTGGCCATCCTCGCCGCCGGCGCGGAAAGGGGACCGACGGTCAATCTCCAGGCTCTGGCCCGCCAGGTGGAGGACTTGAACGCGGGCTGGCTGACCATCGGGACCTGGCTGTCCTCGCACCCGCCGCTCGCCGACCGCGTGATCGCCCTGGAGGAGTCGCTCAAGCCGGCCGGATTCACCGGATCGCGCGGGACCTACCGCGCCCTGGCGCTCATCGGTGCCGTCTACGTCCTGCCGACGGTCGCGGTCTTCCTCGCGATGATGATCTTGGGGAACCTGGCCGCGCTGAAGGACAGGACGACGACGATGGAGGGGCCCACGGGCGTCCAGCCTTATCCGTCTCCGGATGAGTGAGACGGCTTCAAGTTCATGCCCAAGTTCACTACCAGACGCTCGTGATCCCTTTCCAATCGTGGATGCGCCGGTCTTTCGTAATCAGCGGAAGGTTGAGATGATGGGCAGTGGCCGCGATGATGCGGTCCGGAAGCTCGGGAATCAGGGATGCGGGGACTTCCCGGAAGATTTTTGTCAGCTCGTAGGAGATTTCAGAGATCCGATAACTGTCCTTGCCCGTGTCCTCGACCGTCGCGTGAAATTGAAGCGGGACCGTCTCGGGGATTTTGCCTTTCTCGAACAGATAAGTCATCTCGATCGGCGTCATGACCGAAACATAAATGATGGCGTCTCCGCGGTCGGCCTCCTGGAAACGCCGCCGGGCCTCGGTCGAAAGTCGCGCACTGTCCATCATGTGCCAGATGACGGCGTGCGTGTCCGCGACGTAGCTCGGGAGCTCGTTGCTATTTCTCATTTTATTACTCATCGAAGGTCGATCTCCACATCTCGCGCCTGACTTCGGCGATGTCCTCCTCCGAAACGTCCAACCCTTTGCAGAGGCCACCCAACTTGATGGGGCGGATCCGGCGGATCGGCACGATCTTGAGGGTTTCGCCGTCCGAATAGATCTCCACCTTGTCTCCCGGCTTGAGCTTCAGTTTCACGACTTCCTCGGATGGGATGGTGATGGCGACGGAATTACCGATTTTTAAGAGCTGTTTCACCATAATTAAATCGAATTTAATTATAATTTAATGAGTTTAATCTGACAAGTGGGAAGAATCCCTTGATTTTTAAGCCCGGGTGTATTGATTTCCCCCCTCCAATGCGCCGCGTCATTCTTTGTGCAGCCGCTCTTGTGTCGTCCGTCACCGCCTTCGCCGGCGATCAGGGCCGATTTTGGAAGCAGCCCTTGGTCGATCTCACGCACGCCCTGGAAAACACGATGCCCCAGTATTCGGAGGGGCATCCGTTCCTTCTCCAAAAGCTTTCGGACTACGACGACGGCTATCTCTCGTACGGCTTTTGCATCGCGGAACACGCGGGGACCCACATCGATGCGCCCCGGCATTTTTGGCGCAGCGGACGGTCCGTCGACCGGATCACGCTCGAGGAGCTGACCGGCCGGGCGGTGGTCATCAACGTCGTCGAGGACGTCCTCCGCAATTCCGACTACGAGCTGACGTTGGACGATCTGCGCGCCTGGGAGAGGCGGTTCGGCCCCATCAAGAGGGATTCGATCGTCCTTCTGCGCACGGGTTGGGAGTCCAAGTGGTACCGGCCCCGCGAGTTCCTGAACAAGGATAAGTCGGGAACCATGCATTGGCCGGGTTTCTCCTGCGACGTCGTGGATTACCTGGCCCACAACCGGGCCGTTCGCGCCCTGGGGACGGATACGCTCAGCATCGACCCCGGGCGGAGCGTCTCGTTCTGCGCGCACAAGATCCTGCTCAAGACCAACAAGTACGCGATTGAGGGACTGACCAACCTCGAGAAACTTCCGCCGCAAGGGGCGACCATCGTCGTGTCACCGCTCAAGATCGCCGGGGGTTCGGGGGCCCCGGCGCGCGTCTTCGCCCTCATCCCCTGATGGGCCAGCGAATCGCCATTCTAGGGACGGGGCCTTCGGCCCTCTACGCGGCCCTCCTCCTCTCCGTGAAGGGCTACTCCGTCACCGTCTATGACCCCAAGATCGCCTGGGAAAAGCCCTGCGGCGGGGCGGTCGCCGGGCCCGTCTTGGAGGAGATGCCTCTCTTCGAGGATTTTTCCAGGTTCGTGGAAATCGAGGGGCTCAAACTTCTTTCCCCCAAGAACCGCGAGATCCGCGTTCCGTTCCAGACGCCCCTGCCGATCGCGTTCCGGGACGACGTGGCGGAATTTCTCGAACGGAGGGCGAGGGGCGCCGGCGTGACGATCCATCCCCAGAAGGTGGAGGGTTTCGCGGCGACCGGGGAGGGATGGACGATCAAGCTCAAGAACGGGGAGGAGAAGGCGGATTTTCTGGTCGCGGCCGACGGAGCGGCGGGGTTCGCGAGAAAGCATCTGGGATTGAACGGGCATTCGCCGGAGATGACGATGGAGGTGGGTTTCGATCTCGGAGCGACCTTCGAGAACGGCAACGTCGGCGTGATCAAGTTCTTGCCGGAAATGAGGGGATGCTTCTGGGCCATGCCGAACGGAAAGGGATCGACCATCCGTCTGTGGTCCACCGGGCGCCGGCTCCAGGCCCGCAATCTCTTGGAGAGGCTCGACAACATCGTCCAGCGTCTCTTGGACGCCCCGCTTCCCGCCGACCTGCCGCGCACGGTCGCCCAGATCCCCGTCAGCCGGGACATGTCCAAGACCCATCTGATGGGCCCCCGGTGGGTCGCCATCGGCGAGGCGGCCGGGTTCATCCATCCGCTCTCGAAGGACGGCCTTTATTTCGGCCTCAAATCGGCCGCCGTTCTCGCCCTCTCGCTCTCCAACGGGGGC
>DATIGE010000064.1 GCA_035454885.1 bacterium | reverse complement strand
GGCGCCCCGTCGCGGTCGGCCTTGTTGACGACGAAGATGTCGGCGATCTCCAAAATACCCGCCTTGAGCGTCTGGATGGCGTCGCCCGATTCGGGCGTGAGGATGACGACCGTCGTGTCGGCGATCTCCATGATGTCGAGCTCCGTCTGCCCGACGCCCACCGTTTCGACGAGGACGCAGTCCATCCCGAAGGCGTCGAAGAGTTTCGTCACCTCCCGCGTGGCGCGCGAGATCCCGCCCATGCTGCCGCGCGATCCGAGGCTCCGGATAAAGACCCCTTCGTCGCCCGCGTGTTCCTGCATGCGGATGCGGTCGCCCAGGACCGCCCCGCCGGAGAAGGGGCTGGACGGGTCGATCGCCACGACGCCGACGGTCTTCCCCTTCTTGCGCAGGTGGGCGATCAGCTTGTCGGTCAAGGTCGATTTGCCGGCCCCCGGGGGCCCCGTGATGCCGATCCTGACCGCCTTGCCGCAGCGCTTCTGGACCTCGGCCATGAGGGCGACCAAATCCCCCGACCGGGCCTCGACCTGGGAGATGAGCCGCGAGAGGGCCAGTCGGTCCCCCGAAAGCATTTTGGCGACAAGATCATCCACGTGAGACTCCTAAAAAAATTCGACGCTTCGATCGTACCGAAGCCGCAGGATTCGGTATGTGCTTGATTTTCGTACCTGATTAGCTTTGAGAAGAAAAAGAAAAAAAGCTATGATCTCAATTCATGACGGACTCTCAAGATCCCATCCATTTTTTTTGGGAAAAGTTTTCTCAGGCCGGTCCCGACGGACGGCGCGCGATCCGGTTCAAGGATCGGAAGGAGCTTGTCCTGCTCTATGAGGCGGGTTTCGTCGACGCGGTACAATTCAACCTGGATGAATGGACGGAGGCGTTCAAGGACTCGTTGCAGACCGGCGGAGGCTACGTCGTCAGCGAGAAACAGTGGGCCGAAAAGAAGAAGTACATGGGCGATTCGCCTGTCGGCGAGCCTTTCGACCCCCTTCAGATCCGTGAAGGGGAATGGACCCGGGAAGAATTCGATCGGTTGATCGAGGAAAAAATCTTTCCCGAGATGTTGGTGAGCCCGGAGGAATTCAGGAAAAACATGGAACCGATTCGGGCCAAGATCGCGACGGGAGGCCGTCTGACCGTCGGGTCCGCCTTCAAGCTTGCCTTGAAGCAGGTCTTGGACAGGTTCCCTTCGCCGCGCCGACTCCGGGAGATGGGATTCGCCGCCTTAAGCAAAACGGCATCGCCTACCTCGCCGGCAACGGGCTTTTCTCGGGGGCCTTCGCCCTCCAGCACCGCCCTGGGGCAATTAGGCAAGCTTTTGAAGAAGCAGTAAACTGGTGAGAGTCTGCGTGCCGATAATATCGACTCCTTGAGGAGATGACTTATGGCTGACGTACCACCCGCTGCCGCGCCTCCTGCTGCTGCGCCGCCTGCAGCCACGACCAATGCCGCCGCCGCCACTCCGGCAGCAGGCGCTGGGGCCGCAGGTTATATTGGCGCCGGTGTGGATGCCCTTTGCAAGGTCATCACGACCGCTTACACGGCGTCCAATAGCCAACCTCAACCGCCACCCTCCGGTCGAGCGTACGCTTAAGAGCATGATATTCTTAGAGAATCGAACGAAATTGCTGCGATACATTGGGCTTCCAGTAAAGGCTCGAATATGAGAAACTTCATACGTATTCGCGGACGATAACTCTATACGTAAGGTGGGGCTTTTATGTGGGCAACATTACTACCTGCCGTTGTGAACGGTGTCGCTCAAATCGCCGGCACAGCGGCGGCGGCAAACCAGCCAGCAAACTCGCCTCCGGCTGGAACACCGGCACCTTCGGCCCCTGGTTCTCCCCCGCCCAGTGGAACACCGGCCGTCGCTTCTCCTCCTCCCGAGGTGGCAGTTGCCTTGGATCAGGCCAGATCGCAGCCCACATCTAGTTAACGTTCACGAGGAGACCCCTGACCATGGGCGATGCCGCGATTCCACCGTCACCACCGCCACCGCCTCCACCGGCAGCGGCCCCTGCGCCGACTCCGACTCCAACACCGACACCCGCTCCGACGCCGCCGGTCTCGGAAAATCAAATGACCGATCAGCAACGGACGATCCTCGCGGCCAGCGTTCGTGAACTCGGCAATCTCGGCGCCGGTCTCATGACGGCCACGGCGGGCGCCCGCGAAGGCGAACCCGCCGACGGAACGCGCTCCGGGCCGGGTGCGAGGTCGGAGGCGGGCCAACCGGGCCCTCCTCCCTGGCTGGTAGCGGCATCGATGCGCGTTTAAATTGGCCTTTATTCGATGATCAAGATCGATTTTCCTCTCGCGGTCCTTTCACAGGCGGAGCTCATATCCAATCGGTGCCTCGTTCCCGTTCCTCCGTTTATTCCCGAAATTCCCTGCAGCATCGAGGACCCCGTCTTCGACCAATATTGGCGCATTGTCCGCGACTGGACTTACTTGGACATCTACAAGGCAAAGAGCGTTTGGGATTTGGCTATGGAGACCGCGGCTTTGGAGGGGGATTTCATCGAATGCGGATGCCATCTCGGCGGCTTGGGTTTCCTCCTCGCCTTCTTTATCCGGCACCACGGTTTGAAGAAGAAAGTCTTTTTGTGCGACAGTTTCCAAGGAATGCCGGAGCCGGATCCGGTCGTCGACACATTCTACCGAAAAGGAATGTTGAAGAGCGATCTCGAACGCTGCAGGGAGTTCATCGCTTCCCATGATCTCCAGTCAACGGCCGTCGTGCTGCCGGGATGGTTCGAAGACACGATTCCCGCTTTCGAAGATCGGCAGCGCTTTTCCCTCGTGCACATCGACTGCGACATTTATCAAAGCACCCTCACCTGCTTTGAGAACCTCTATCCGAAAGCGGTTGCCAGCGCGCCCGTCATTATGGACGATTTTTACATCCCCCCCGCGGGTGAACGGACGGCCGCGATGCAGTGGATCTCCCAGACGGAAGAAACTCTTCAGATGGGGCCCTTGTCCCAGGTTTATTTCAGAAAGGGCGTTTCCGTTCGCGATGCCGAAGAGTGGATTGTGGAGGATTGCGACGGAATCGCAATATCCGTGAAGGAACTGGCTCAAAACAGGGCCTATCTTGCGTTCCTGAAGGGCGTCCAGGAGCGGTTGCTCCAGGAGTCCGAAAACCTGGCCCGGTTGAGGGGCGTCTTGGAATCCTCGTGATTCTTATGGGCCTTTTCTCTTTCGTTGACCCGAAATATCGAAAAAGTGTAATATTTTAGTATGGTTAGCCAACCGAGCGACCCGATGATGACCATCTGGGAAAAGGTCTCCGTCCCGCAGGCGGGCGGGATGCGTTGCATCGTTTGGAGAAACCGCAATGACCTGGACTACCTCTACGACTCGGGATTCGTCGATACCGACCAGTATCGAAAGGAACAATGGATCGACGCCTTTCAGGATTCTCTCAAGCCAGACGGCAGCTATATCGTCACCAAGGATCAATGGCTTGCGAAGCGTGCGTTTCGGTTCGACGGACCGACGGGCGAGCCCTTCGACCCCCTCACCCTGCCCGAGGGGGAGTGGGATATGGATGCGTTCGATAAACTTCTGAAGCAAAAAATCCTGCCGTCGACGACCCTCACCGAGGAAAACTTTCGGCGAGGATTCGAAAAGGCCCGCAAGACGGCCATCGTGAACGGAAAGGTCGTCGTCAACAAAATGTTCAAGTTCAACTTGAAGCAAATCTTTTTGCTCTACCCGTCGCCGCGCCGGAACAGGGAGATGGCGGTGGCCGAAGAGAGGATGAAATTGACTCCGCCCAAGGCGGACAAGACCTCGAAGGCTGCGACGGGGCTCTCGCAGGCCTCGGGTTTTTCCACCGGACCCTCGAAAGAGCAGAGCATCCAAGACCGCCTCAGCCGTCTCCTGAAGAAAGGATAACGATGGTTCCGAACGATCAATCATTGAGGCTCATGGACGTGACGCTCCGGGATGGCGCCTATCTCTTTAACCAGAACTTTTCCTTGGAGACCGTTCAAAATCTCGTGTCGTGTCTGGATGCCGCCGGAGTTCCTTACATCGAGATCGGACACGGTGTCAGCGTGGGCGCCAGGGATAAAGGTTTTCTTGGAGCCGGTGAAACCGATTTGGCTTACGCAGAAACGGCTCGCGGATCCGCCGCCCGCGCCCGGATCGGAATGGTGGCGCTACCGCAGTTCGCGTCGACGGAGTCCCTGAGAGAGCTACGCCCCTTTCTCGACTTCATCCGCGTCGGAACGAATGTCGACGCGCCCGGGGAGGCCGAAGGGCTGGTTTCGGAAGCCAAGAAATTGGGCTACGAGGTGTTTTTCCAGATGATCCGGACCTCACGCGTCAGGCCGCATGTTGCGGCGAATACCGCGAGATTCGTCGAATCGCTCGGCGTGGACGTCGTCTATTTGGTCGACTCGGGAGGGATTTGGAGCCCATGGGAAGTCCGGCCCTATGTCGAAGAAGCCTTGTCGGTCGTCCAAATCCCCCTGGGGATCCATGCCCATAATCATCTGGGGGTTGCGCTCGCCAATACGATCACGGCCGTGCAAGCGGGTTGCCGTTGGGCGGATGCCAGCCTGAGGGGCGCGGGGCGCGGGGCGGGAAATACGCAGATGGAGCTGCTTGCCGTCCATCTTGGGCGGCTCAAACGCCACACCGGGGTCGACCTCGAGGGGCTTCAGGTCGCCGCTCACATTTTGGAGGACGAGCTTCCAAACGAAAAGCGCGGTATTTCGTCGGAAGACTTTCTGCCCGCGTCGTTTGGGCTGGATATCTATCCCGTGTCCTTTTTCATGAACCTGTGCCGGTCGGCCGGAATTGACCTGTCGACGCTCCTGCAAGAACTGGCGGAGATTCGCGGACTCGTTGACATCAAATCCGAAGACATCCGCCGCGCCCTGGAATCCCAAGGCTTGGACGCCGACATCGTCTTCAAGAGAGCCGGCCTCAAGACATCGTCCCAGCGTTAAAGCAGCTTGGCGGGTTCCATCGTGGGATTGACGTAGTTGAGTGTGTGCTCGGCGATTTCCCCCTTGTCGATGATCTCCCGGTAAAGATCGTACATCCTCTTGAACATGTCCTGATAATCCGGCTTGAAGAAATTCTCGTTCATGACGACGTACCGGTCCAGAGTGAATTCCTCAAAGACGCTCCAGTCCGAAAGTTTCTCCCAATTCATGTCTTCGCTCACCAGACCGCGGCTCATGGCTTGCTGCCAGAGCGGAGTTCCCGGAAGCGGGACCGCCGGATTGATTTCTATTCCGGACATCTTGTCCTGGTTCTTTCGGATGAAATCGTAGGTCATCTTGAGGTCGTCCAGCGTTTCGCCCGGGGAGGCGATGATGAAGGTGCAGGCGAGTTTCAAACCCGCCCGGTGGCAGAGGTCGATCGCCTTCTGATGGGACTCGACCGTCGCGCCCTTCTTGAGCTGCGAAAGAATCCGCTGCGAGGCCGACTCGATCCCGAAGGCGATAAAATTGAAGTTCATGCGCAGGAGATGTTCCACCATCGCTTCATTGATGAGATGAGTCCTTCCCCAGCAACTGAAGGACAGCCGATCGGGAATCCCAGCCCTCTCGAAGAGGTCCGCCATTTCGCTCAGGCGCTGCTGGCTGATGGTGAAGATGTCGTCGAAGATCAGGATGTGGCGGATCGGGAAATGAGACAGGATATCTTGGATCTCCCTGACGACGTAGGCGGGCGAATGCATCCGGTAGGCGTCCCAGAGGACGGGTTCGGAGCAGAACGAACAGCTGAACGGGCAGCCTCGGGAGGTGATGATGTGGGCCGTGCCAAGCTGTTTGGCCCACAACTCTCTGCGAGGGATCGGGTAGTCGTCGAGGTTCTTCTTTTCGTGCCTGCGTCCGGTGAAGAAGGCACCCGAGTGGCGGTCGTTGTACACGATTCCGGGGACCTTCTTCCAACGGTCGTCCTTGATCGTGTATCCGCGGCCCAGAAGATTGACCAACTCGTAAAAGGTCTCCTCGCCCTCGCCCACCACCCCAAAATCGAACTCCGGCTCGAGGCGATGGGGCAGCGCGGTTACGTGGGGACCGCCGATCACCGTGACGATCCCCTTTCCCTTGGCCTCCCGGGCGATCTCTCTCGCATAGCCGAAATTCTGCGTGACCGAATAAATACCCAAAACGTCAATGCCGGCCTCCATGAGATCGTCGGCGTTGTCCTTGATCAAGACTTGTGCCCCAGGCATGTGTTCCATCAAGTAGGTGCCCACGTAGAGAAGTCCCAGAGGGAGGGATAGTGTTTGAAAATAGGCATGTGTGACGGGCAGACGGTGGAGAGGGATGGCGTTGATGAGTCCTATTTTCATGGGGGACGCGCGAATGTGCCGATTTGACCGCCAAATTTAATAAATGATATCATGTTTTTGGCATTGAGACACGGGAGTTCTCTGCCTGCCTAGGCGCAACTCGTTTGGTGCCGCAGACGAAAATAGGTAAGGGAAGGGGTGTCTCCCTACCCCACGGGGAGGTTCAGTGTCGGGAGCAGCAGCCGCAGCCGCCATCGGAGCCGCCGTTACAGTGGCCACGACGGCGACGACCATCGGCATCAGTGAATCGAATAAGGCCAAGGCCTCCAAGGCCGCGAGGGACGCCGCCTCCGCCGATGCCGCCGAGCGCGCACGCCAGGAGAGGGACGCCGAGAGCGAGCAGATGGCCGCGGGCATCATGGCCATGGCCCAGTCCGGTGGCGGTGGCGATCCGGCCATTCAGCAATACCTCGAGCAAATGGGCTACATCCAGCCGGGCGCCCAGCCCGGTGGTGCGACGGCCCCGGGCCAGCCTGGAATGCCCGCCGATCCGTCCAGCCCCCGACAGCCCTCCAATCCGAATCTAGGCCCAGGCGGTGGTCCGGCGGGTGGAGGTATGGGTGGGCCGGGTGGGGTCATGGGCTAATGATTTGAGGTACTTAGACACCAGTCCCCCTCTCCGTCCGTTCTCAGCAGAAGGCAAGTTCTACAATAAATTCAGTTAGTTAGGACTCCACATTTCTCCCCTATTTTAGGCACCGAAATTGCTCTATAATCATCCAGGAGAAAAGGGATGGCTGTGGCCTATCAAAAGGACTTGAAGATTCCGAGGATCATGAAGCGGGACCATTTGGGCCTCGTGGATGCCTATATCGTCAACGACGAGGACCTCTTCGACACCTTCATGCCCTGGACCGTCAAGCCGCTCAGCGAGGTCATGCAGATCTCCGGATTCATGGATGATCAGGGGCATATTCACTACGAGTTCAACCATTCTCTCTTTGACGCGAGCAAGTACATGACTTGGAAGTCGATCTTTAATCCGGGGCTCTTTTATGAAGGGCTGGTCAAGGAGTTCCTGGGTACGAGTCTGCTGAAGGATGAAAAGAGGCTCATCGCCGGCGGTCACTCGACCTTTACCTTCGCCAAAAAAGAGAATTATCTCATGAACTTGGTGATTCTCCCGAAGAAGTTGATCCCGGATGTCGACCCCGAGCTGAGGCGCAGCGCCATTTTCCGTTTTCAGGAATCCTATGACCGGATGTCCCTCCGGATGGGCGCGGAGTACGAGCGGACGGCGACCCTGGTGATACCGGACGCAAAGATGAGGGCCCTGGGCTACGAACCGGTCAAGCCCAAGGGGCTCAAGGAGCGCTGGGCCCGGATGAAGGAGTTCTGGCCCATGTCGCTCCGCGGCATGCAGAGAATTTATGTAAAGCCGCTAAGCAACTTAGGATTTGAGACCCCCCGATAATAGGGATATAATTTACAAGGTTTAGAGGAACAAAAATGGCGATCGACCCGGAAACAAAAGCTTATTTGGACGCCAACAACGCCGAGATCATGGCGGAATACCAGAAGCTGTGGGAGCAGCAGCAGCAGAGCGTGGAGGAGCAGCGGGCCCAGATGACGGGCTCGATGTACACGCAGTTGGGCTTCTATCAGGCGGGCAAGGAGGCGGACAACGCCCTGATGTTCATGCAAGAGTGGGGAGCGAACATTAATAGGCGGGCGGAGCTTACGGCTCGGGACGGCATCCCTCCCCCGCCCGACGATCCGAACGGCACAAGCATGGATTCGGGCATCCTCTTTACGGGGGACGACGGCAAGAATTGGGACGCCATCGGCGATATTTTTAACCCGAAGAAGCCCGAGGGCAGCTGAGGTTGACCCGGCGTGGGTGAAACGCAACTGGTTCGGGTGAGATTGACGATACTTAGGAAGCAAGGGGAGCTTTAACATGGGTGGATCAGAATCGACGACATCATATCCGCCTCCGGTCGATTACTCGCAGGCGATGATGTACCAGTCGGACAACAACAAGACGATCGCCATGGGGCAGATCATGGCCCAGCAGTTCGCCATGCAGCAGGCCTCGATGGACCGTCAGATGCAGATCGCCTCGAACCTGGAGCTGGGGTTGGAGAAGCTGGATTCGAAGCTGCAGATCGCGAAGCTCAACTACCTGCAGTTCATGACCGAGGAAGAGAACCGGCATGTCGAAAAAATGACCGAGATCGGCGCCGAGGTCGACGCGGCACGCGGCGCGAACGTGACGGAGACCGCCGATTTTTTAGCGAATGACGGGGGGAGCTACACCCCCGGTGCGATTTGGGACGACACGTCGAGCTTCGTGAACGGCAGCCGGGTCGATTATGGGAAGAAGATGGACGACCTGCTGCAAAACGACAAGAACCAGAACGACAATTGGCACGACACGTTCCAAGCGGAAGCGGACGCCAAGAAGGCCGAGGCCGACGCGGCCGCGGCCCAGGCCAGAAATGAGTGGGAGCAGAATCATCCGGGACAAGTCTATCCCGGGGCTTAGGAAGGGTTTTGGCAGAAGAGAGGTAATTTATGGGCGGTTCAACGACATCCAATGCGACTCCTCCCCCGGTCGATTACACGATGGCCATGGGGATGGTGTCGTCCAACAACATGATCACGGCCCTGGGCCAGCAAGGGGTCCAGACCTTTGGGATCATGGAGGCCTCGATGAACCGCTCCGAGATCACCGCGGCCCACCTGGAGCTCGGCTTGGAGCAAATTGAAACCCGTCTCGACATGGCCAAGCTCGACCACCACGCGACGATGCGCGAATTGGAAGACAAACACGAAGAGAAGATGGCCGAGATCGAAAAGGGCGATACGAAAACGGTCGATACGACGGACTTTTTGGCCTAACCAAAGGAAAAACGATTCGATTATGGGTACGTCCACGACATCCAACTCGGTCCCCCCCCCGGTCGATTACACGATGGCCATGGGGATGACCTCCTCGAACAACATGATCACGGCCCTGGGCCAGCAAGGGGTCCAGACCTTCGGGATCATGGAGGCCTCGATGAACCGCTCCGAGATCACCGCGGCCCACCTGGAGCTCGGTCTGGAGCAAATTGAAACCCGTCTCGACATGGCCAAGCTCGACCACCACGCGACGATGCGCGAATTGGAAGACAAACACGAAGAGAAAATGGCCGAGATCGAAAAAGGCAAATCCGAGACCGTCGATACAACCGACTTCTTGGCCTAAATGGCCCTTGATCGGTCCTGACACACCGCGTGCCAAGTTACCCCTTTCCTTTTGACATTCCCCCCGTCCCCCGTTAGAATAAAATCATAGTGTTTTCAGTCAATTAGGGCTTCGGAGGGGGTTCCGAACCGACTATGGATCCTTTAGAGACCATCTTCATCCGGGTCGCGAAAGAGGGAAAAGACAAGAAGAAGTATATTTTCTTCAAGGATCAGACCGACATTGCCTTCCTCTACGCCTCCGGCTTCGTCGACGCCAAAAAGTACAATTATAAGGCCTGGGTGGACGCCTTTGAGCCTTCCAAGCAAAAGGACAACTCCTACATCATCTCCCATGACCAGTGGATGGAGAAGAAGAAGTACCACTACGAGGGGCCCATCAATCCCCCTTGGGACCCGATGGCGCTCGAAGAGAGGGAATATACGGAAAAGGAAGTGACCGAGATCATCGCCAAGAAGATCATCCCCTGCACCGTCTTCGACGACAGTTACACCCAGGTTTACGTGAACAATTTGAAGGCGCAGGGACGGCTCGTGGACGGCAAGGCCCGGATCGATAAACCGGCCAAGGAATTCATCCTGTCGATCATCAATCAATATCCCTCTCCCATGCGTGTCTTGGAGGTCTCCGTTTACGGCCTCTTGAACGCGAAGAGGGGCTCGCGCAAGGCCGCCCAGGAGAATCTGCAGAAGAGCGGCTTTGCCGCAGGCGCGACGGCACAGCAAATCTTCTCGAGCCGTCTGGCGGATCTCGCGAAGACCCAGGCCAAGGAAGTCCCCGCGCAACCGGTCACCGACAAGCCGGCCGTTGCCCTCAAGGACCTGCAAAAGCGCCGCGCTCCTGGTAAAATTTAAGATCGATGCAAATCACCTGGGTGGGGCACGCCTGTCTCCTGATTGAGACCGCCAACGTCCGTTGCCTGACGGACCCCTGGCTGTCTGATCCCATCTTCGGCGGAGCCATCCGGCACGAGCCGCCTCGTGTTCACCGTCTGGAGGACCTCCCCGCCCCCGACATCGTTTGCATCACGCATTGCCACTTCGACCATTTCCATGATGAGACCCTCCGCCGGATCGACCGATCGACGCCGATCGTCATTCCCTGGAGTCCGATTCGAAACATCCGGGCCGAGCTCAAGGCCATCGGATTTAGGGACGTGCGTCAGTTGAGGGCCTGGAAATCATGCACGTTCCGCGATCTCAAGATAACCGCCATCCCTTCCGTCGGAGTTCCCGAGGAGATCGCATACGTGATCGAGGGCGAGGGACAGGCCGTCTTTGACGCCGCCGATTGCGTGTTCGAGCCGATCGCCGAACTCGTAGGAAAACGTTACCGGCTGGACATCGGATTCATCCCCTTTTGCGGGTGGGACCATTCGGGGCTCATGGGTTTGCAGCCGGAAAAAATCTGGAAACCCGATTACGATTCACTGGCCAAGGCATGCGTCGACCTCGGGCTGCGCCACGTTGTTCCGGCGGCTTCGAACGCCGTCTGGTATCCGGAGGAACTGCGGTGGTTGAACGAGCGCGTCTGCCCGGGCAAGGCGGTTGAGTTCATGGAGACCGTCGAGCGTTTGGGAGGGGGCCGGACACGGCCTTTGGCGATGAACCCGGGAGACCGGTGGTTGGGCGGGGAGGATCGGGTCACGTCCGCCGGGCTTGGCCCCCAGATCTCTCCGGCGGCCGATGCAACGTCGCCGGATTGGAAGACCTGGCTGAACGATCCAAATCTCAAGATCCTTGAACCCGAGGAACTGGAATCCGCGATGAACGATTTTCTCAAATCGCGCCGCAATCACCTGCTCAGAGTCCTTCCGCTCAGTCCCAAGATCGTCCTTTCGATGCTGACCACGCGGTTCGAGTTGGCCTCCTTTTATGAGGGGCGGAATCTCTTTTTTGAGATCGATTTCCGGCGATGGAATCCCGTGAAGTTGGGCGCGCACAAAACGAGTTCGCAGTTCGGGCTCGTCATGGATTGGAAGGACCTTTGCGCCTTGGTCCAGGGAGCGGTGGACAGCCAGGACCTCGTGATTTCGCAGCGGATGAAAATGTATTACCTGCCCAAGTCGGAATACTTCAGGCGCGTTTTCGGTCTGGAGTTCATTTTTTTCACCCGAAGCCTCGCCCGGCTGGCCCGGGCCGCCTGATTAATGAATGGATTCGTGCGACTCCTGCGAGGACTCGGCGTGTGAGACGGAGGGCATGGGGGCCTGATGCTTCATCTCCTCCAGCTCCTTCTCCAACTCCCGGATCTTCCGGTCGCGTGACCGCACCGCGATCGATTTGAACACGGCCGGGATCGCCTGCAGGAGGGCCAGGAAGAAGATGCCCAGGCAGAAGGCCGTGATGACGACGAATCCCAGCTGAACCGGCATGGACCTAAGCTCGAAGAGATGAGGGATCGAGAACCGGAACGTCATCGGATAATTGAACGCCTGGTCGTTCAGGTTGCAGTAGAGGAAGTTCAGGATGGCGAAGAGAAACAGCGAGAGAACAAGAGCGGAAAGGACTTTGCGCATACGAACCCCCCTTTGATTGCATCTTACATGATTTTGCCTACTTCCAAAACTTCTTTAACAGGTTTTGGGTGGCGAGCAGGTGTTGCGGCATCGACTTGGTTTCGGCGATGACCGGCCAGAAGTTGGTGTCCGCGAACCACCGCGGGATGACGTGGAAGTGAAGATGGTCGTCGATCCCCGCCCCCGCCGCCTTTCCCAGATTCAGGCCCATGTTGAAACCCTGCGGGCGCATGGCCCCGCCCAGCACCTTTTCGGCCCGCGCCATCAAGGTGAGGATCTCCCCATACTCCCCGGGTTTGAGCTGAGTGAGCGAAGAGACGTGCCGGTTGGGAACCACCATGAGGTGTCCGGGGTTGTAGGGGTACTTGTTCAGGATGACGAAACATGTTTTGCCACGGTGCACGATCAGGTCTTTCCGGTCGGATTTGCGCCGGACGCGGTTGCAGAAGACGCAGCCCTTTTCCTTGGGGCCCAAGATGAATTCCATACGCCAGGGGGCAAAAATTGGTTTCATAGGTTTGTAGGGGCGACCCCTAACTACGGGGCTGCTCCGCTGACCTTGTGTTCGCCCTATGCGAGATGCAAAGCCTTCAACACCTTCTTAAAGTCCGGTTTCACGATCACCGGCGGCTTTCCCGTCTTGAGGGCCGTGTCCGGGTCTTTCAGGCCGTGGCCCGTCAGCGTGCAGACGATGAGGTCGCCCTTCTTGAAGTAGCCCTTCTTGGCGTACTTGAGGACCCCGGCGACGGAGGCCGCTGAGGCCGGTTCGCAGAAATAACCCTCGGTCGTGGCCAGGAGACGGTAGGCGCCGAGAATCTCCCGGTCGGTCACCTTGTCGATCAAGCCCCCCGATTCATCCCGCGCGGCGACCGCCTGCTTCCAGGACGCCGGGTTGCCGATGCGGATGGCCGTCGCGACCGTCTCCGGCTTTTTGACGGGATGCCCAAGGACGATGGGAGCCGCGCCGGCCGCCTGGAAGCCGGTCATCTTAGGGAGCGAGTCGATCATTCCCTCGCCGCGGTACTCCTTGTAACCCTTCCAGTACGCGGTGATGTTGCCGGCGTTGCCGACCGGCAACGCGTGGTGCGTCGGCGCCCGTCCCAGGGCTTCACACACCTCGAACGCGGCCGTTTTCTGCCCTTCGATCCGATGCGGGTTCAAGGAATTCACCATCGTGGCGTAACCTTCTTCCGCCACCCTGCGGACGATCGTCAGCGATTCGTCGAAATTGCCGTCGACGGCGACGATGGAGGAGCCGTGGATCATGGCCTGGGTGAGCTTGCCGAGCGCGATCTTGCCCTTCGGAATGACGATGTAGGATTTGATGCCCGCCCGGGCCGCGTAAGCCGCCTGCGCGGCCGACGTGTTGCCGGTCGAAGCGCAGACGACGGCGCGTGATCCGGACTCCAACGCCTTGGAAACGGCGTAGGTCATACCCCGGTCCTTGAAGGAGCCGGTGGGATTCAGGCCTTCCAGTTTCAGATAGACCTGGACGCCTTCCCCGATCATCGCGGCCAGCCGGGGCGCCGGCAGGAGCGGCGTATTTCCCTCGTTGAGCGAAACGACGCTCTTGGGGTCGATCGGCAAATACTTCGCGTATTTTGTGATGAGTCCGCTATAGGCCATGGTCTATTTCAAATGCTCCACCCGAATGAGGACTGTTTTGTCCAGCACGGCGTCCAGCTTGTCAATCTTAGAGATCGCAAGGCGGATGTTCCGCTCGCGCGCTTCATGGGTCATGACGACGATGGGCACCCGCGAGCCCTCGTCCCTTTCCTGCTGATAGACGCTGGCGATGCTGATCCCCTGCTCTCCCAAGAGGGCGGCGATTTGGGCGAGCACGCCGGGCTTATCGACGACGGAGAACCGCAGGTAATAGTCGGTCACGAGATCTTCAATCGGTTGGAGGTCCGCGTCCCGTCGTAGGGGCGCCGGAACCGGCACGACGATCCCAGATGCGATCATCTGCGCGATTTGGGCGATGTCGCTCACGACCGCCGAAGCCGTCGGCATCATCCCCGCCCCGCGGCCGAGGAACATGGTCTCTCCCACGGCGTCGCCCTTGAGGAAGATCGCGTTGAAGACGCCCTTCACGTCCGCGAGGGGATGGCCCAGGGGGATCATCGTCGGATGCACACGGGCCTGGATGCGCCCTTCCCGCTCCTTGCAGATGGCCAGGAGCTTGATCGAGTAGCCCAACTTCTTCGCGAACTCGATGTCGAGCGGCGTGAGGCCGTCGATGCCTTCGGTAAACACCCCGGATTTCGGTGGCTCCACGCCGTGCGCCAGCGCGATCAGGATGGCGAGCTTTTGGGCGGCGTCGACGCCTTTGACGTCAAAGGTCGGGTCCTGCTCGGCATAGCCCTCCTTCTGGGCCTGCTTCAGGACGTCCGCGAAGGCCGCGCCTTTGTCCGACATCTCCGTCAGGATGTAGTTGGAGGTGCCGTTGATGATGCCGTAGATCTCCTGGATCCGGTTCGCGATGAATCCCTCGCGGATCGCCTTGAGGATGGGGATGCCGCCCGCCACCGAGGCCTCGAAACCCAACGCCAGCCCCTTTTCCCGCCCTTTTTGAAAGAGGACGGCCGCACGATCCGCCAGCAGGGCCTTGTTGGCCGTGACCACGTGCTTGCCCTTCTCGAAGGCCTTGAGGATGATCGACCCCGCGGGTTCCAGCCCTCCGATCAGCTCGACGACGATCGCGATTCCCGGGTTGTTGATGACGTCATCAGGATTCGCCGTCAGGAGGTCTTTCGGGACGTCGACGGCGCGCTTCTTCTTGAGGTCGCTGACGCAGACCTTGCGGACCCTGATCGAGACGCCGGTCCTTTGCTCAAGCACGTCGTGATTGTCCTGCAGGAGTTTCCAGACCCCCGCGCCGACGGTGCCCAGTCCGATCAAACCGATTCCAATCTCACGTTTTGTCGTTGTCATGAGGAGATCACCTTTTTGATTCCGTTAACCGCCTGCCGGATCCTTTTTTCGTTCTCGACCAGTGCGAAACGAATGTAGCCGTCGCCATACTCGCCAAAGCCGATCCCCGGTGAGACGCACACCTCGGCCCTGGAGAGCAGAAGCTTGGAGAACTCGAGGGACTTCATCTCCCGGAAGGCCTCGGGGATCTTCGCCCAGACGAACATCGTGCCTTTGGGCTTTTCGATCGGCCAGCCGACCCGCGAGAGGCCCTCGCAGAGGATGTCCCTCCGCTTCTGGTAGATCTCCCGGATTTCCTTCACGTAGTGCTGTGGTCCGTTCAAGGCCACCGTGGCCGCGATCTGGATCGGGGCGAATTGGCCATAGTCGAAGTAGCTCTTGAGCCGCGTGAGCGCGTAGACCAGGTCCTTGTTGCCGCACAAGAACGCGACCCGCCAGCCCGGCATGCTGTAGCCCTTGGAGAGGGAGTAGATCTCGACGGCGACGTCCTTGGCCCCCTTGACCTGCAGGATCGACGGTGGCTTGGGACCCTCAAAGTAGAGATCGGCGTAGGCGAAGTCGTGGATGACCATGAGTTTGTGCGCCCGCGCGAAGTCCACGATTTTTTCGAAGAAGGCGAGGCCCACCGTCTGCGTCGTCGGATTCGAGGGAAACGAGAGGATCAGAAACTTGGCCTTGGAGTGGGAGGACCTCACCACCTTCTCGAGGCTTTCCAAGAAGTCGGTCTCCATGTTCATCTCGGGATCGATCCGGATGCCCCCGACCTCCGCGCCGGCGATAACCACCGAATACGTATGGATGGGATACGTGGGATTGGGCACGAGGACGACGTCGCCGGGCGAGGTCACCGCGATCATCAGGTGCGAGAGGGCCTCCTTGGCCCCGATCGTCATGATGGCCTCGCTGTCGGGATCGAGGTCCACGTCGTAGTTGCGTTTGTACCAGTCGCAGACGGCGATGCGGAGTTTGGGGATGCCGCGCGAGACCGAATAGCGGTGATTCTTTCCCATCTGGGCGGCGTCGACCAATTTCGTGACGATGTGCGGCGGCGTCGGGATGTCCGGATTCCCCATCCCCAGGTTGATGATGTCGGCGCCCCTCTTGCGCGCCTCGGCCATCATGGCCACCACGACGCCCAGGGTATAGGGCGGAAGCCTTTTGATGCGCTCAAATTCCATGGGGGACCATCGCGTCGGCGTGGTAGGAGCTACGGACAAAGGGGCCGGAGGCGACGGATTCAAAGCCCATGTCGTATCCGATCTTTTCATAATCCTCGAAAACCTTGGGTTCGACGTATGCGACGACCGGCAGATTCCGGGACTCCGGCCTCAAGTATTGGCCGATGGTGAGAATCGAACAACCGGCGTTCCTCAGGTCCTCCATCGCCGTCAGGACCTCCGCGCGCGTCTCGCCCAGGCCCAGCATGAGGCCCGATTTGGTCGCCATCGAAGGATCGAAGTCCTTGACGCGGCGCAGGAACCCGAGCGTGTTCTCGTAGCTCGCCCGGTGGCGGACGCGCGGCGAGAGGCGGCGAACCGTTTCGAGGTTGTGATTGAACACGTCCGGCCGCGCATGGCAGACCGTCTCCATCGCGTCTCGATTCATGCCGAAGTCCGTCGTCAGAATTTCCACCTTGCAACCCGGCTCGCGCGAACGGATCGCTTGAATGACGTTCACGAAGTGGGCCGCCCCGCCGTCCTCCAAGTCGTCCCGGGCCACGCAGGTGATCACGACGTGTTTAAGCTCCAAAAGGGACACCATTTCGGCGACCTTCGCGGGCTCCTCGGCGTCGACCGGGGCCGGCTTGCCGGCGGTCACGGAACAGAAACCGCAGTGCCGCGTGCAGACGTCGCCCAAAATCATGAACGTGGCCGTCCTACGGGACCAACATTCGCCGAGATTCGGGCATCGGGCCTCTTCGCAAACAGTGTGAAGGCCGCGCGCGCGCAAGCGGGACTTCAGGGCATGGATGTTTTCCGAAAAGCCGAACGGTTTCACGAGCCAGCGAGGAAGTCGTTGACGATCCGGCTGGGAATTCAATACAGGGAGATCCATGTATGTACTTATCGGATATGACGCCCCAAATGGTCAAGAGTTACGGAAGCTTCACCGGGAGGCCCACCTCGAAAAGTTAAGGGCCCTCGCCCGGGCGGGCAAGATCGTGGCTGCGGGTCCGTTCACCGATGGTTCCGGAAGCCTGATCGTGTTCGACGTGGCGACCAAGACGGAGGTGGAGTTGATCGCGAAGACCGACCCCTACGTGATGCACCGGGTGTTCGAGAGATACGAGATCAAGCCGTTCGAGAAGGTCTTGCCTTAATCCCGCTTTCCGCGGGACAGCGCTCGCTACGGCTCGTATAAGGAAGCTAGTGCACCGTTGATTCCTTGGACTCCCGCTCCAAGACGGCGATTTCTTCCTCGGAGAGGCGGTTGGCGTCCTCCGGCAGCTTGTAGTCGCCCTTCAGCCAGTGGCCCAGGTCGATCATCCGGCAGCGTTCGCAGCAGAAAGGACGGTGAGGGTTGTCCTCCCACCGGCTCGGCCCGAGACAATGAGGACACCTGGGTGCCGCGGCCATGGCATCACCTCGAATGAGGCATCGACCCCTGTTTCTTGGTCTTGGACGTGCCGGAGGCCTTCGTGAACCCCGAGAACGGATTCTTCCACTTGTGCTCGCGTTCGACGTAGCCCTCTTTGGCTGTCTTCTCGTCCTTGCACTTCAGGTGATACTGGCCGTCGTGGTATCCCCCGCATTTCTCGGGCTCTTCCTTCGTCTTGACCTCCCCGGCCAAGGCGGTCAGGGGCGATCCGGCGAAGACGATGACGGCCGCCAAGGCGGCCCACTGCGAGATTTTCTTTTTCATAAGAATAAAATATAGGATTTCATGCCGTCGCCTGCAACCCAAAACTCAGGGGGTCATTTTCATGCCCGCACGCGTTTACAAAACCGATCTGGCGAAAGAGTCCTGGGATGCCGTCGTCATTGGTTCGGGCATCGGGGGGCTGTCCGCCGCCGCATTGCTCGCCCGCGAAGGCCGCCGCGTTCTGGTTTTGGAGAGGCACTACGTCGCCGGCGGGTTCACGCATACCTTTGAGCGCAAGGGGTACCGGTGGGACGTCGGCATCCACTACGTGGGCGAGATGCAGCGGAAAAACTCGGTCCTTCGGAAGGTCTGCGACGCCGTCTCCGGGGGAAGGCTCACCTGGGCGCCCATGCCGGAGGTCTACGACCGGGCGGTCTTTCATCAGAACGGCCGCGACGAGGTCTACGACTTCGTGGCCGGGCGCGAGAACCTCAAGTCCAGGCTTAAGGATTATTTCCCCGGAGAAGGCCCCGTGATCGATGGTTATTTTGATCTCGTGGACGAGGTGTCACGGGCCGCCCGCGGGTATTTTATGGAAAAGGCCCTTCCACCGATTCCCGCCGCCGTGGCCGCGCCCTTCCTCCGGCGCCGATTCCTCAAGCTGTCCGACCGGACGACCTGGGACGTGCTCTCGTCCTTGACGAAAAACGAGAAACTGATCGGCGTCCTGGCGTCGCAGTACGGCGACTACGGACTTCCCCCCCGCCGGTCGAGCTTCGCCATCCATGCCATCGTCGCAAGGCACTACTATGAGGGCGGTTCCTACCCGGCGGGAGGCGCGGAGTCCATCGCGGAAGCCATCTTTCCGGAGATCGAAGGCGCCGGGGGGCGCGTCTTGGTCAAGGCCGAGGTTGCGGAGATCCTGGTCGAGAACGGTAGGGCCGCGGGCGTCCGGCTCGCCAACGGGGACCGGATCGCCGCCAAGACCGTCGTGAGCGACGCGGGGGTCTTCAATACGTTCGGAAAAATGTTGCCCTCACCCCTCTCCGAATCCCTCGGCCTGACCCGGAAGCTCCGTCAGGTCTCGCCTTCTCTTGCCCACGTTTGCCTCTACATCGGACTCAAGGGCACGGCCGCGGACCACGGGCTGCCGGCGTCCAATTTTTGGGTCTATCCCGGCTATGACCACGACGCGAACATCGCAAATTACATCCGCGACCCCGAAGCCCCCCTTCCCGTCACCTATATTTCGTTTCCCTCGGCCAAGGATCCGGACTGGGACCGGAAACACCCCGGAACGGCGACGATGGAGGCCGTGGGATTCGTCCCTTATGAATGGTTCGAGAAATGGCGGGACACGCCCTGGATGAAGCGCGGCGGCGATTACGAGGGCCTGAAATCCAAATTGGCGGGCCGCCTCCTTGAAAACGTCTACCGCATGGTTCCGCAGATCCGGGGGAAGGTGGACTATTCGGAGGTATCGACCCCCCTGTCGACGCGGCATTTCGCGAATTACGATCACGGCGAAATCTACGGGCTCGATCATACGCCCGAACGCTTCCGGCTGCGTTGGTTGAGGCCCCGCACGCCGGTGGACGGCCTTTATTTGACGGGACAAGACGTCGCCTCTGTCGGTTTCGGCGGGGCGCTGATGGGAGGGGTTCTCGCGGCCTCCGTGGTGTTGGGGAAGAATGTCCTGGAAGGCATTCTCAGGAAGTGACGGAACCCGTCAGCTCAAGCGCTTGCGGAACTTCAGCACGCTCATCGTCAGGACGCCGATCGACATGACCACGAGAGGCAGGATCTGTTTCCAGAGATCCATCCACCCCAATCCCTTCAGGATGATGCCGCGCACGATGGTCAGGTAGTACGTGAGAGGGATTCCGAAGCTCAAATAATAGATCAACCGCGGCATGCTCTCCCGAGGGAAGATGAAGCCCGAAAGGAGGATCGACGGCGGCACGAGGAACATGACCATCTGGGCCGCCTGTTGCTGGTTGTTCGCCACCGTTGAGGCGAAGAGCCCCACTCCCAGGCAGACCGACAGGAAGAGGAAGGACGTGGCCATCAGCGTGAATAAATTCCCGCGGATCGGGACCGAGAAGAGGAAGCGCGCCGCCGTGACGATCAGGAGGGCGATGACCATCCCGATGCCGACGTAGGGGATCAGTTTCCCGAGCATCAGTTCCCAGCGCCGGATCGGGGTGACCAGCAGCTGCTCGATGTTCCCCCGCTCCTTCTCGCGCACGATCGCCGTGGCGGTGATCATCGGGATCAAGACCTGCAGGAGCAGGCCCACGAGTCCTGGCACCATGAAATAGACGCTTTTCAGGTCCGGGTTGTACCAGAGGCGCGGGCGGAAATCGACCGGCGCGACGGCGGCCGGCACGAGATTTTCCTTTTGCATGAAGGCTATGACGATGGCCTGGCTCGTGTTCAAGGCGGTATTGGCCGGATTCGAATCGGTGCCGTCGACCAGAAGTTGCAGAAGTGCATTGCGTCCCGCGAGGAGGTCCTTGGCGAAATCCGGCGGAATGTGCAGGGCCGCCTTGGCGTCTCCCCGGTCGAGCATCCGCTGGAGCTCCGACTGGGATCGGGCGTGTTCCCGGAAATCGAAATAGGCGGATTGCTCGAAGGCCTGCACGAGTCGGCGGCTCAAGGGGCTCCTGTCCTCGTCGAAGACGGCCGAGCGGATGTGTTTGACGTCCGTGTTGATGGCGTAGCCATAGATCGTCAACTGCATTGCGGGCATCATGATGATCATCATGAGCGTCCGCGGGTCGCGGAGGATGTGGAGGACTTCCTTCCACAGGATGGCCTTAAGGCGCCTCATCGCTGCCCTCCGTAAGCGCGGCGAAGACGTCCTCGAGAGAGGCGGCGATCGGACGGACGTTCGTGACCTCGATGTCCTCCTTCGCGGCCGCCGCCCGGATCTCTCCTTTGACCTGGGTCTCGTCGGTGACGTTCAAATGGAGCGTCGTCCCGTAGGCGGTGACGCCGGTCACGCCGTCCAACCTGCCGAAGACGCTCGACCCCTTCATGAGCGGCCGGCATTCGACCTCCAGCAATTTGCCGCCGACCTTCGTTTTCAATTCCTGCGGCGTGCCCAGGGTCAGCAGTCTTCCCCGGCTGATGAAGGCGATCTGATTGCAGCGCTCGGCCTCTTCCATGTAATGCGTCGTGACGAAGAGGGCGACGCCTCCGTGGGCGATGCGGTAGAGCACTTCCCAAAGCGCCCGGCGCGAGAGCGGGTCGATGCCGGCCGTCGGCTCGTCCAGGAAGAGGATGCGGGGCTTGTGCAGGAGGGCGTTGGCCAAGGCCAGCCTCTGCTTCCAACCGCCGGAAAGTTGATCGGCGCGATGATATTGCCAGGGCTTGAGCCCCGTCAATTCCAAGACCTCCTGCATCCGCGTCTTCAAGTCCTGTCCCGAGAGCTGATAGATGCTTCCGTAGAATTCGAGGTTCTCGTCGACCGTCAGGTCGCTGTAGAGGCTGAATTTCTGCGACATGTAACCGATGGACTCCTTGATCCTCTCGGGGTCCTCGACGACGTCGAAGCCCGCCACGCGCGCCGTTCCCGAGGTCGGCTCCAAGATGCCGCAGAGCATGCGGATGGTGGTGCTCTTGCCGGCGCCGTTGGCTCCCAGGAAGCCGAAGATCTCGCCGTACCGGATTTGAAAACTCACGTGATCGACCGCGGTGACGCCGCCGAAGAGTCGCGTGAGATCCTTGGCCTCGATGGCGATGCCGCCGGAATCGCCGCTCACGGCCGGGCCTCGAGCTTCAAGGTGACGTCGGCGGCGATGCCGGGTTTGAGCCATGGCTCGGGCCGGTCCAGCGCCACCTTCACGGCAAAGGTCTGGGTCACGCGCTCGTCTTCGGATTGAACGTTCCGCGGCGTGAATTCGGCTTGCGGGGCGATGTAGATGACCTTGCCTGGCACGTCTCTCGAGGCGCCGTCGAAGGAGATCGATGCCGGGGTTCCCAGGCGCACGCGGGCGATGCTTCCTTCGGGCACGTACACGCGCACCCAGACGCTCGCCGTGTCTCCGATGACGGCGACCGGGCCCCCGGCGGCGACGATCTCGCCGGTCTCTCGGACCTTGACCAGAACGACGCCGTCGACCGGAGAGAGGACTCTCTGGTCATCGACGTTCAAGTCCCCCTGCTCGACCGCCTGCTGAGACACGCCGCCTTGACTCAACTGTCTCTTGAGGCGCTCGATGTCCCTTTGAGCCTGTTCGAAACGGTCCAGGGTCGCCAACAGCTGGCTTTTTGTTACCTCCTGGCCTTCGTCGAAGTTCAGGGTCGTGATGCGGCCGGCCACCCGGGCGCCGACGGTATGCTCGGTCATCTCGAGGGTCCCGGAGAGCCTCAGTTCGGAATCCCGACCCAACCGGCAGCCGGAGGAAACCGACGTCAGCAAGAGAGCAAGAGCGATCGCGAGGGCTTTCATGGGCTTCCTTTCGGGTCGATCAAATCGTCGAGGCGCCCCAGGGCGTGTTCCAGTTGAACCCGCGCCAAGAGCGCGGAGGCCTCGGCCTCCCGGGTCCGGTCGCGCGCGGCGGCGGAACCGGCCTCGGCTTCGGTCAGTTCGAGGGAACTTCCGGCCCCGCTGGCCAGGCGGTCCTGCGCGAGCGCGAATCTCCGCTCGGCCTCGCTTTGATCGCTGCGCGCCGCCGCGAGCAGATAGACGGCCTGTTTGAGATTCTCGCGGGCCGTCCGGGCCTTGGCCTCGGTTTGACGGGCGGCGTCGTCCTTTCTCGCGGCGCTTTCGCGCTCGCGGCTCCGGGCCTCGCGAATGCGTCCCGAGCGCAAGCCCCCGCGAAAGAACGGAACGGTCAGCTGCCCCCCGAAGGTATAGGTTCCCTCCGAATTTGACGGCGAACTGCCGCTCGCGCCGTAGTCGGCGGCGACGGACAGGCGCGGGAAAAAATCCGCCTTTTCGACCAAGGTTTCCCTTTTACGCTGGATGGCGGTTTTTTCCGAAATGTCGACGTCCGGATGTCCGGAGACGGCCGCAGCGATCTGGTCGTCCGTCGGCTCGCCCGCTTTCGGAAAGGGATCCCCCGGAGTGAAGGCGATGGCCCGGTCCTCCGGCAGTCCGAGCGCCGCCTGGAGGTCCAATCGAGCCTCGAGGGCCCGGGTCTTCGCGGCCGCCAGGCCCTCGCGCCGATCGGCCACGTCCGATTCCAATTGAAGGACGTCCAGCTCCGTGCCCGAACCCGCGCTTTGGCCTTCGCGCGCCACGGTCAGCCTTCGCTCGGCCAAATGCAAAAGGGATTGCGCCAGCGCGATCTGATCCTGACCGCGGCGCGCCTCCAAATAGAACGATGCCGCCAGGGCCATCGCGTCCTGTTCGGCCTTCCGGCGCTCCGCCTCCGAGACGTCCCGTCCCGCCTTCATCGCGCGCAGTCTCTGGATCGCCGCGACGTCGAAGATCGCCTGGGTCGCCGACAGCCGCGCATCGAACGTGTTGAAGGGCCCAACCAACGGGTCTTGTCCGGGAATGCGGATGCCTCTGGCCTCAAGATTCGCCGTCTGCCGGACGATCGAAGCCGAACCGTTCAATTGCGGAAGAAGGACCGAACGGGCCTGGGTGATGCGGTTCAACGCCTGCCGGACGCGCTCGTCGGCGACGATCACCTCCACCTGACGCTCCAGCGCCAACGTCATGGCCTGAGACAGGCTCAGTTTGACGGGGGCGGCGCCGAGGCAGAAGAAAAAAGAGACGGCGAGAGCGGAAAAAAAAGGAGAACGTAGGGGCGAATTTCGTCTCACTGCGTCAAATATTAATTTTTTTGACGGAGACGAGGCAACCTTTTTGTGCGATAGAGCGAACATAAAATCATTCGCATGCTGGGAGGCATCGTTCAACTCGCCAACTGGACCGTCGGAAACGCCCTGGGCGTTTATTACGGCTGCGCGTCGCATCGCTCTCTGCCTGCTCTGCCCGATATCTCCGCCGTCGATCGCCGTCCGATTCACTTCTTACGCGGCATGCTTCATTTCGAGCCGGCGTCTCCGTTTTTGGGAACGCTGAGGGCTTATGGATTTCAGCCTGAAGTGTTCCGCTTCACGCGCGAGGGGGAAAGAAACCGCCTGCGCGAGTGGCGCGAGAACACTGGAGACGTCCTGCGTCATTTTATCGAGCGGCCCGAAACGCTTGGCGAGCGTCCGGTCTTCTGCGGACATTCCGCGGGCGGACTGACGGTCTATACGGTGGCGGCCTTGGCCAAGGGCGGGGATGTTGCGGCCATCCGCGACGAGTGCCCGGGCCTGGAAGGCGTCTCGCTTTCGGCCCTGGAGGCGTTGGGGAGACGGCTCTCGGAAGGGCTATTCGTGTCCTTGGCTTCGCCCTTGAGGGGCGTACGGTTGACGCGCGTCGGGCGCTGCGTGAACCGTGTCCTTGTCGAGCCCCGTCTTCCCCTTCTCTTGAGCGGCATCACGGCGCCCAACCTGGAGGCCTTTTACGGGCGCGTCCGGCGCCGGCCCGACGAGGTCATTGACGCCAACCTTGTCAGCAATGACGGCACCCCGGCTTTCCACGGCGGCTGCTTTTCAAAGATCTCCAGCCTGATCATCCAGGGTGGTATGCGCGTCTTCTCGCCCTTCCTCGATCATGGTTCGGTCAACGACGGGATTGTTCCCATGGATTCGGCGGTCCTTCGCGGGCCGGCTCAGGTCTTCGCCGGTTTCGATCATTTGAAATTGGTGGAGACCCCGGAGGCCGCGATGGTCTTGGTGGACCTGATCCGTCAGGTGGAATCGGCTCGTCATGACGGGGCTCCCCTCCCCCGGAGGATTCCCTGCCCGGTCAGTTAGCCCCCATGTGTCGATGAACGTCTAACGGCTTGCCGTGGCGGATGCCTTGGCGGCGCCTGTGGGGAGCCCGGTCTTTTCAAAGAGACGCGAGAAACGCCGTTCCTTGCGGTTCTTCCACGTTCCCCGATGATAGACGTAGCTGACGATCAATGGCATGGCGAGCGTCGCCTCTGCGTAGACCATCTGTTCCAGGGCCGTGTCCACCTTGCCCCAGGAGCTCGCTTCGCGGAGCGTCGAGCCCGAAAGCCCCCCGTCCCGCTCGTCCGCGACCGTGATCTGGACCGCGTACTTGTGCATGGGGACCTCCTTGCCCAGAAGATCCGCCGCCACGACGATGTCCTGCGCGAAGTTTTTGGGAACGCCCCCGCCGATCATGAAGAGGCCCGATTGGCCTGAATTGATCTTGATCTCCGTGAGTTCCTTAAAATCCTTGGCCGAGTCGATCGACACGTGCCGGTCCGGGTTCTTGGTCTGATGCATGACGAGGCCGAAGCCCGCGCTGCAGTCCGAGAAGGCCGGGCAAAAGATGGGCACGTCGTTCTTGTAGGCCGAATGCACGATCGAGGGGATCTTCTTGCCCAGACCGTCGAGGTAGCGCCCCATCTCGCGGATGAACTCGCGCGAGGAATACGGCCGGGGCGGGAGTTCGTCCGCGATCTTGCCGGTGGTTTCGTCGCAGACGCGCAGCTCGTCCTCGTCGATGAAGGTGTCGTAGATGCGGTCGATGTGGAGATCCCGCATGAGGTTGTCGTCCACGGCCGGCGAGCCGATGTAGTGTTTGAACCCGAGTCCCTCGAAGAAGTCCTGATCGACGATGTTGGCGCCGGTGGAAACGATGGCGTCGACCATGCGGCTCTCGACCATGTCGACGACGACCTGCTTGAGTCCCGCGCTGACGATGGAGCCGGCGAGGCAGAGGATGACGGCGGCGTCGGGGTCGGCGACCATCCGATCGAAGATTTGCGCCCCCCGGTGGAGGTTGCGGGCCTGGAAAGCCAAACCCTGCAGGGAGTCGACATACCCGGTGAGATCGTGCTTCTTGACGTCGATGTGCTCGATGGGGCGCTTCAGGTAGTCGGATTTGGATGGCATAGGTGAGCCCCATAACGTGAGAGGTTTTTGGTGGCAAGATTCATCTTTCCAAGGGCTCAAAAAAGTGGAAAATAGAATAATATCAAGGAGAACCAATGATTAAAAAAGGCTCCACCGTGAAGATCCATTACACGCTTTCCGTCGACGGCGTGATCCTCGACAGCTCGGCCGAGGGGGACCCCTTGGTCTACGTCCAGGGATCGGGACAGATCATCCCCGGACTCGAGTACGAGCTCGAGGGGCTCAAGGCCGGCGACAAGAAGGAGGTCACGGTCGCGCCCGAGAAGGGTTACGGCTCCGTGGACCCCAACGCCTTTCAAAAGGTGCCTCGGGGCGCCTTCGAAAACGCGAAGGATCTCAAGGTGGGCGACATGGTGAGCGGCCAGATGGGCGAACAGGTGTTCAACGCGGTCGTCTCGGACTTGAGCCTGGAAGAGATCACGCTCGACTTTAATCACCCGCTGGCGGGCAAGGTGCTTCGTTTCGCGGTCGAAGTGGTCGATGTCACCGCCTGACGATGGCCCCGCCGTCGTACCATGCCGTGCGCGTCGGCGCATCCCTGGAAGAAACGGACCTCCTGCAAGGGCGTCTTTACGATTTGGGTTGTCTGGGGCTCGAGGAGTCCGAAAAGGACGGCAGGGTCGTTCTCAAGGCCTATTTTGACGCCCGGGTCCCCCTCGCCGAATTCTTGGAAATTTTACAACGCCGGTTGCCGGACGCCTCCATCCTGGACGCGACGACCATCGGTCTGACCGACGCGACGTTTCTCCCCGCCCCTTTCGAGCCGTTTCCGCTCGTCTCCAGCGTCCGGGTCGTTCCGCCGAAGGAACTACAAGGAAGTTCCCCCGACGCGGTACGCTCGGCGAACGACATCGTCCTCATGCCAGGTCCGGCCTTCGGGACGGGGAGGCATGAGACCACGAGGCTCGTTGCGCGGGCCCTCTGGCACTTGGTTCCGCCGCCCGCCTCGGCGCTGGATGTGGGGACCGGCAGCGGCATCCTCGCGATCCTGGCCAAGAAAATGGGAATTCCCAGGGTTGAGGCCGTCGAGATCTCGGAGGAAGCCATCGAGAATGCCCGGGGGAATTTTCTCAGAAACGGCTGCGCGACGATCCCGCTCCTGCGCTCCGTGACGGAGGCGTCCGGGCCTTATGAGGCCGTTTTGGGCAACCTGCTCACGCCGACGATCCTGCATCTCAAGGCCGAGTTGCTCCGGGTTCTCGCGCCGAAGGGCCGGATGATCCTCTCCGGAATCACGCACGATGAAGCCGGTCAAGTCGAGGAAGCCTTCCGCGGTTTCCGGCTCCTGGAGCGGAACGACGCCGAGGATTGGTGTTGCCTGACGCTCGCGCGCCCGGATTGATCTTGGCATTGCGAGATCCCTTGACTTCGACCCGTCGAAACGCAAGTTAAGGGAGCATGCGTCATTTTTTCCGTTGCCTGTCGGTTTTTGCGCTCGTGATGGCCGCCGGCTGCGCCTCCAAACAGCCCCCGACAAGGGCCAAGGCGCCGGAGGCCGCGAAACCTTCCCTGACCGGACTCCAGCAGGCCCTCGAGGTTTACAAGAGAATCGCCTCCAACGGGGGCTGGCCGACGGTTTCCGCAACCAAGCTTCAGAAGGGTGATACGGGAGCGGGGGTCCTCTCTCTGAGAAAGCGTCTCGCGGTGACCGGAGATCTTCCAAAGGGAAAACAGGACGGAAACGTCTTTGACGACGACGTCGAACAGGCGCTGATGCGATTTCAGGAACGGCACGGCTTCGACCCGGACGGCGTCGCCGGCAAAGAGACCTTGGCGGCCTTGAACGTCCCCGTCGAGGACCGCGTCCGGCAGCTCCAAGTCGGCCTCGCCGCGCGGGAGCGTCTGCCCAAGGATTTGGGAGACCCCGCCGTCATCGTCAACGTCCCGGACTACCGCTTGAAGGTGATCGATGGAGGCAAGAAGGCCCTCGAGATGAAAGTCGTCTTGGGGCAACGCAAGGAGTGGCAAACCCCCCTCTTGGACAGCCAGATCAAGTACCTGATTTTCAATCCCAAGTGGAACGTCCCCGACGGTATCTTTGAGAAGGAAATGATCCACCACCTGCGGAAGAATCCGGACTATCTGGCTAAGAACAACATGGTGGTTTTGGGAAATGTGGACGGGAAGACCCAGGCGGTCGACGCCGCGACCATCGACTGGACGAAGGTCAGCGCCAGAAACCCGGGCTACCGGATCGTCCAGCGCGAGGGAGCCGGCAATTCGCTGGGCCGGGTCAAGTTCATGTTTCCGAATCCCTACGCCGTCTATCTGCACGACACCCCGCAGAAGGGCTTCTTCAAGCGGCAAATGCGGGCCTTGAGCCACGGATGCGTGCGTGTCGAGAAGCCGATGGAACTTGCCGAATATCTTCTCAAGGACGATCCGGAATGGCCGCGCGAAAAGATCGAAAAAGCCATCGCCTCGCGCAGGAATCGGGACGTCCCGTTGCCGAAGCCGGTCGACGTCCATATCATCTACATCACCACTTGGGTGGACGATCAGGGCCGCGTCAACTTCCGAGACGACGTCTATGGCAAGGACGCCGAGCTCGCCTCCGAACTGGGCCTCTAACCAGCCACGGACTCCCATTCGGTGGTTACAATTCGAATCTCTGATACCGCGCCTCGCAGGCGAAGCCGCGGCTGGCCTCCAAGACGCCCTCCTTGGGATGGAGGACGGCGGAGGCGATGGTGTCGCTGGTGGGATGGTGCCGGCAGATCGTGCCCAGGGCGCCTTTTCCGTTTCCGTTGTGGTCGGCCAGGAACTTTTTGACGTCCTCGACGCCCATTCTTTTCCCCGAAGCGAGGAGTTTATCGAAACGTCGTCGGCGTTCCCAATTGGCCTGGTGGATGGCGACTCCGGCGAAAAACTTCGGGTACTTCCTCGGATTGAAGACCGCGTCCTGCGGGACCTCGATCTCCTTGAGTTCCGGGATCTGATACTCGTTGAGCGTCAGGCTCACGCCGTTTTCGGGCCTCCGCACGCCGAAACGGCCGCAGGCGAGTTCAAGCGCGAACACGCCGCCCTGCGCGTCGACCACCGTCGCCATCGATCCGTTCGAGAACTTGGTTTGCTCGAAGAGGCGGGCAGCGGCCTCGGCGTCCGCGCAGCGATCCAGGGCTTGCTGGACCATGAGGGTCGGAGGAACCCCGTCGTTCGCGGGCTCGACCGAAAAGGCGTGGTTCAGGGAGATCGCGAGCCCGGCGTCGTTCACCCCGGCGATCGAGCCTGCGATCGAGGGGTACGTGAGCTGGACGGAACGGTGGCCGTTCCGGGGCTCGGATCGGCGGACGAGCAGGTGACCCTTCAGAAAGTCGGGAAAGTCGTGGTTGTAGCCGATCAACGGCGAGCCGGTCTTGGACCGCGTCTTCCCCATGCCGAGGGATGTGCAACCCATCACGTACTGGAAGGTCGCCATCATCGTTTCGACGCTCATCATCCCCAGGAGAAGCGTCAGGCGGAGGCCTGAACCCTCGGAGATGCCCCGGAGCCGCTCGAACTGGTCGGCGGAATGCTTCCAGAGACTGGCGAAATGCCGGCTCCGCACATGGATCCCCTTCAGCGTGAGCAGCGTCTTGAGCGTCGGGATCCCGGCGAATTTGAACCATCGAGGGACGTAGCGGTTGTCGACCAAGGCCCTCAGAACGCCTTCCGCGTGCGGTTTCAGCCATCGGCCTTGCGCGAGACCCATCTCATAGGGCGAACCCGCGCATTCGATCTCAACGAAGGGTTTTTCGCGCATCAACGGATCTTAACGCGAACGGCGCGAATTCAACAAGCTGCTAGTTCGGCACGGGTGAGGAGGCGCGATAGGTCTGATTCCCCATCTTGTAGGTCAGATGGATCTCTTCGGCGCGCTTGGAGCCCGGCCATTTCTTCTTAGGGGGAAAATAGGCGATTCCGGCGACTTTCAAACCCGCCGGAAAGAGATGGTTCCGCATGATGTCGTCGATGACGATGTCCCGGGCGGCGCCTTCGGCGCCCGCCTCCCCGACCGTGCCCGCGATGGCGCTGCCGGCGCCCACGCCCACGGCGGCGTAACCCAGCTCTTCGTGGCCGCTGATGAGCCCGCCCAATCCCAGGCCGCCGGCCGCGATGCCCCCGAGGATCGCTCCCGTCTTGGCTTTGTTGTGGATCTGCGAGCGGACCTCCCCCTGATTGAGCGAGGCGACGGCGTATCCGTCCGAGTTTTCGAGAAAGACCGTACAGCACTCAAACTGGGCGTCCGTGTCGCCGTTGTTCTGGATGGCGATCTGGACCTCGGTCCAGCTTCCCTTGGAATTCACCTTGATCACGTCCAGGGAGAGCGGACCCTCCGCGCCTGCGGAGGCCAGGGCCGGAAAGAGGGTCATGGCCAGGAAGAAGGTCAAACGTCTCGATTTCATCTCTAACCTCCAATCATGAAGTCTATACTTTTTGACACGGGATGGACAGACTTTGCGTCCTTTGCTAAGCGGCGGCGGGTGGCCCACTTCGACATTCATCCGTTGGATCTTTGGTCCCTGACCCGCGAGATCGGCGTCGCCGGATTCGTCGACATCGCGTTCATGTCGATGATCCTCTACGCCGTCTTCGTCTGGTTCAAACGGAGACGGGCCTTCTTCGTGTTGGCGGGCATCGCGATCGTCGGCCTGGTCTACCTCTTGGCCCACGAGTTCGGACTGATCCTGACCTCCTTCGTCCTCCAGTCGTTCTTCGCCGTGATCCTGATCGCGGTCATCATTATCTTTCAGGAGGAGCTGAAGTATTTCTTTGAGCAGGTGGCCGTGTGGAGCCTGAACCGCAAGTTCAGGGGGTCGAGCGCGCCGTCGTCCCAGACGCCCCGGGTCGTCGACATTCTCACCAACACGCTGACGGACCTGTCCGGCCAGAGGATCGGCGCCTTGGTCGTCCTCAAGGGCATGGGGACCATCGACCGTCACATTACCGGCGGGTTCGGGTTGAACGGCGACCTGAGCGAACCCCTCCTCAAGAGCATTTTTGATCCGCATTCCGTGGGACACGACGGGGCGGTGTTGGTCGACGGCGAGCGCGTGGTCCGCTTCGGTTGCCAACTGCCTCTGGCGAAGGATTTCTCGCGCTCGGGCCGCGGCGGCATGAGGCATGCGGCGGCGGTGGGCATCTCGGAGGTGAGCGACGCCCTGTGCCTGGTCGTGTCGGAGGAGACGGGACGGGTTTCGGCCGCGGTTGGGGGGCGCCTGGAGGATTTGGGCGCTCCGGGCGAAGCGCGCCGCCTTCGCGCCGTCCTGGAAAAATTCTACGCCGATCTCGCTCCGTCCAAGAAGCGGAGCTTCCTGGCGAATCTCTTCGTCCGGAATTTCCGAGAAAAGGCGTTCTCACTCCTCATCACGCTGGCGCTTTGGTACGCCGTCGTGCACGAGACCCGCATCATCCACCGGACCTTCGTCCTCCCCGTCGAGTACACCGATCCCTCTCCGGAACTGTACGTCGAGTCGGTCGAGCCCAAAGTCGTCTCGGTGACCTTCTCCGGGCCCCGCCATGCCTTCCAGTTTATGGATCCCAATGAGATACGCGCCGTCCTCAAGCTCTACAATTATGGCCGCGGCGAATGGTCGGTGTCTCTCTCCGATGCGAACATGACCGTACCACCCGGGACGATCCTGGAGGACATCGATCCGACGATGGTTCTGGTCGAAATCGAGGCCAAGTAGTAAAATAATTTGGTGAGGACATCGGCTCTTCTGGCAACCTTATGCGTGTTTTTGGCGCCGACGGTTTGTGCCGACGAGCCCCTCCCTGCGCCCGAGTTCAAGACCGTGTGTTCCCAGAACGGTTTTTTCTGCGCCGGAATGAATCCGGAACAGCGCGTCACGACCGTCTACCGCCGACGCGCCGGGGGCATCCAGGAGCCCTTGTGGTCGATGCCCGGCTGGTTCCGTGTGGCCTCCCTCTCCAACGACGGCGAATACCTGGTGACCGGCTTCGACGGCGTGAATCTTCTCCCGCTCGACTTCAAAAAGGACCAGGTCATGCTTTCCTTTTACGACCGGGGGAGGCTGATCCGTCAGGTGCGGTTGAACGAGATGATCCCCGACTTTTCAAAGCTCAAGAAAACCGTCTCCCACTACCAGTGGGGCCAATATCTCGGACTGAACCCCGAGGATCATTACGTCGTGGAGCTTGCCGGCGGGCAATGGCTCCTCTTCAATGTCCGCACGGGCCTGCCCATCAAGTAAATTTCCATTCCTCGAGGATGCGCTCCGCCGTTTTATGAGCCTCCCGGAATCTGTTTCCGCGGGATTTTCGATGAGCACGGAGTGCAAAGAGGATCTGCACCGAGCCGAAGGCCGTAATGGCCCCGGGGAGGCTGACGGGGAGAACAAAGGCCGCCGCCGCCGCCCCCAACACCAGCGAGACTCCCAAATGGAAAAGGCTAAGACGGCTCATGGTCCCCTCCCTGTCTTCCATGATCCAGCGTGCTGGATGACGTGCCGCGGGAAGCGGCCTCCTTGTGTCTTTGAAGCCTGCGCAGGAACTCGATCTCCACCTGGTGATCGAGCGACACGTCCGGGCCTCCTTCCTGGGAGACAAGGCGGGCGGCCGCTTGGAAGGCGTCGTCGTCGATGCGGCTCAAGTTGAGGATTTCGCACCGGCCCCTGATATCTTCGTAGGCCCCTTTTTTGACCCGGTAGTCCTCTTCCACGGAGACGAGCTCCTCCTCGCAGGCCTTCGATCTCCGGGACAGATCCTCGAGGGCGCTCTTGGCCGTCAGAAGTTTGCGGATGAGGTTCTTGGCGATGTCCTCCCTCTTCTCGCTCATGGCGAACTCAATGTCGTTTTCGAGGGCCGACAGAATCGCCTCGCTGGCGATCAGGTGGTCCTTCATCTTCGCGATCTGCGATCGGCGGATGCCCAGGTCCGCCTCCATTTTTTCCAGTTCTTCCTCCATGTCGCGCAAGGCCTGGGCGAGGACCCACTTGGGGGCCTCGAGCCCCTCCACGAGGGCGTGGGCGTCGGACTTGACGAGACGTTTGATTCGGTAGGCAAGTGACATAATTCCTCCCTAGTTTGACTGTCTCTGTTGTTGAATCCCCTGGTACTGGTAGCCCTTCGAGAGACGTTTCGATTTCACCGACGCGTCCGGCCCGTTGAAGGCGTCCCTCACCTCGTCCTCCATCTTCTTCAGGTCGTCCAATTGGGCCTTCATTTCCGGAACGGGCGCCGCGGCGTAGGCCTCCTCAAGCTTGGCGCGGTGGGCGCTGATGGTCCCCAGGGCCCCTTCCCGGTCGCCGGAACGGACCTTGTCCGCGTTGTCCTTCAGGAGCCTTCCGTAATTGTTTTTGGTCCAGGCCTCCTTGTAGACGCCGGGGACAATCGACGCCGTCGCTTCCTCCCTCTTTTCCTGCGGCAGGCAGGCGACCTTCAGGTCCGATCCGAAAAGAGGGACGGTATAGCCCTGCTCCTTCACGGCATAGGAAACCGTCGCCGACCCGAGTGGCTTCGTGTAAAGGGCGTCGGTCGGGAGCTTGAGCGTGACGAAGAGGGTCTTTTTCTGTCCTGCGTAAAGGTGGCCTGGCCGGATGACGGCCACCCCCGCCTCCTTTTCAATCGGGTAACCGGAGGCCTCGACGGCCTCGATGCCGGAACTCAAGTCCAGCTTCACCTTGATCTGGCTCGCATAGATGCGGCTTGCCCCGTAGAACTCCTGGGCCAGGACCTTGTCGAGGGAGGAAAGGTCCTCCAGGAAGGTGTAGTTGCCGGTCCCGTGGTCGGCGATCGAGGCCATGAGGTCTTCGTTGAAGTCCAATCCGACGCCGATGGTGGAGAGGGCGAACTCGCCGCTCACCGCTCGCGCCGCGATGCGTCCCAACTCCGCCGTGTCCGTGATGCCTTCGTTGGCCAAACCGTCCGAGAGAAGTATCATTCGCTGGGCTCGCGAAGCGGTCCCTTCGGGATGGCCCGTCCTCCGGCCGGCGGACTGGATCGCGTCGATGCCGGCGATGAGCCCGCCGCCCAGGTTGGTGCCGTCCCTGGGCGTGATCCGCAGGACTTCGCCCCGAAAGCGGTCCTTGGCGGATTCGGAGACTTCGGTCAGCGGAATCGGCGTTTCGACGACACTGTCGAAGTCCACGAGCGCGAACCGGTCGCCCGTCTTCAGTTGGTTGATGAGCGACCCGATCGCCTTTTGGGCGAACTCCATCTTGCGGTAGTCCGCCATGCTGCCGCTGCGGTCGAGGACGATCACGAAGTCGGTTGGGCGGCGCGCGCGGGAAAGATCGGACGCCTCCGGGGCCTCCAGATCAACCTCGAGATAGACCAGTCCGTCCGAGCCCTGGACCACCTTGGTCTGCGAGAGGTTCGAGCGGACCTTGACGTGGCCTCCGGCCGCGCCCTGGGTCTTCCAGCCGGTGTCCGCAGGGCCGGCCGGCGCCGCCCGATGTGACGACGCCCGGCCGACCGCCCCGTAGACGATGAGCCCCGCCAAAAGAACGGCCACAAGGGCTTGGCCGATCCGGCGGGGGTGAAGATTGAATTTGGGGTTCATAAGAGGTCTCCTTTTGACGGCCATCTTACGGTGATCCCCGCGGGACGGTAGGCCCAGGCCGGTAAAAACTTGAAGGATCGCTTTACAAACCTTTTACAACCTCAAGAGATGGAATTAAGGTAACTTCCTAACCATGCCGAAACCTTCGATTTTGATCGTGGAGGATGAGGAGTCGATTCGCAAAGGTCTCTGCGACGTCTTCATCTACAACGGTTACGACGTCGACGCGGCCTCCGACGGCAAGGAAGGCCTGAAGAAAGCCCAGTCGGGCCGCTATCACCTGGTCATCCTCGACATTATGCTTCCGGGGCTCGACGGGCTTGCGGTTTGCAACGAGATCCGCAAACTCGACCGGGCCCAGCCCATCATCATGTTGACGGCGAAGGGAGACGAGGAGGACGTGATTCGGGGGTTGAAGCTCGGCGCCGACGATTATATCCCAAAGCCCTTCTCGGTTCGCGAGCTCGTGGCGCGCGTGGAGGCCGTCCTGCGCCGGAGCCGCAAACTGACGGAAGAGAAGGAAAAGGTCGTCTGGAAGGGGCTGGAGATTGATCCGAGAAACCTCGTGGCCACGATCGACGGGCGCTCGATCGAGCTGACCCGCCGCGAGGTGGACATCCTCCGGTACCTCATCCAGTGCTGCGACCGTCCCGTCAGCCGTCAGGAACTTTTGAAGGAGGTTTGGGGCTACGGCAACGCCCACATGGAGACGCGGACCGTCGACATCCACATCACCAAACTGCGCCGTAAGGTTGAAAGAAATGCCGAAGAGCCGGCGATGATCCTCACCATCCGCGGTGAAGGATACAAAATTGGACGCGTGTGACACGTCTCCGCCTCCAATTCATCCTCTTCTTCATCCTCCTGGCGGGAAGTTTGGGTTTTTTCGTCTGGAATTCCTACCGCCAGCTGGGTCGCGAAGAGCGGGAGCTTTGGCGGGGGCAGGCGGAGAAGGTCTACAACCAGATGCAGGCGGCGGTGAGCGATTTTCTGACCGCCGAGGACGGGCGTCGCTGGAGCGATTACCGTTTTTGGGGCACCTTGACCCCCGACAAGTACCCCAAGCAGCTCGTTGGATTTTCCCCCCTCTCCCGCCTTCCCCAGGACGACGCGCGCGGCTTGATCGGTTATTTTCAGATCGACCCGGACGGCGAGTTTTCGACGCCCTATCTTCCCGAAGGATGGCCCACCGGGATGGACTCCCTCATTCATCGGCCTCAAGGGCGGCGCGAGATCTTTCAGAAGCTGCAAGACATGACCTCTTCCCTGCGGGCGGGCAAGGAGCCGAAGGGTGCCATGTTTCGGGTGCCCGGATACGTCGAATTGGGAGATCTCAAAAAGAGCCTCGCCGGGGCCATGGACGACTTCGATCGCGGGAACGTTCAGAAGGACGTTCGCGACGTCGCAGAGGCCGAGTTGGCCCAGGGCGTCGGCAAGGCGTCGGTCGCCCGCTCCAAGAACGTGTACCCCAATCCCATCCAGGAACAGGCGGTCCAATTGGAGAAACGAAAGATGTCATCGGCCAAGGTCGCCCTGGCGCCCAAAAAGGAGGAAGCGCCTCCCCCGGCGCCGGCCTCCCCTCCCGCCGTTTCAGCCTCGGCCCCCGCTCAGGAAGGTTACGCCGGAGCCGCGACCTCGAAACCGGCCGAGCCCGAGCGGCGTCCGGAAGTCACGCTCCCCCAATCCGTCCTCGCGGATCCGTTTCAGGCCCGTCTGGTCGACGAGCAGTATCTCCTCTTCTATCGAAAGGTCTGGGTGGATCACCGTCAGTACCTGCAAGGGTTCGCGGTGGATCTCGAGAAATTCTATTCATGGCTGATGGACCAGAGTTTCGCCAACTCCGAGCTCCCCGAATTCGCCCTGGCCCGGCTGGAGCTGGGAGACCGGACCTTGGCCCAATACGGCATCGTGGATTTGGCGCTGTATGGCCTGCCGCCCTTTTTCAAGCGTTCCCTCGGTTACCCCCTCAATCTTTTCGACTGGGGCGTTTATGCGTCGGTGCTGCCGCGCATCGGCACGCGGTGGTTCCTGAACGCTCTCTCCGCGGCGGTTGTCCTGCTCGCGACGATCGGCCTCTACCTTATTTACCGCACGGCCGCCTCCCAGGTGGCTTATTCGCAAAAGCGGCAGGACTTCGTCTCGGCGGTCACCCATGAGCTCAAGACGCCTTTGACGTCCATTCGGATGTACGCGGAAATGTTGGAGGACGGCTGGGCCAAGGACGAGGACAAGATATCGGAATATTACCGCCAGATCAGCAAGGAAAGCGGGCGGTTGTCTCGCCTGATCGAGAATGTGCTTCAATTGGCCCGTCTGGAAAAGAAAACCTACAAGTTGAATCTCAAGAAGGATGTTCCAACGGCTGATTTTAAAGAGCTGTGTGGTGAACTGAAAGGTATCGCCGAACGGCCAGGCTTCGCCCTGTCATGGAAGGCGGACGAGGACCTTCCTCCCCTTCTCTACGACCCCGAGGCGATCAAACAGATCTTCCTGTCTCTCCTGGATAACAGCCTCAAATTCGGTTCCGGCTCAGCCGACAAGTCGCTGGAGGCCTCTCTGGAGCGGAAGGGCGACCGTGTTGTTTGGCTCTGGAGGGATCGCGGGCCCGGCATTCCTGACAAGGAGCTGTCGCGTGTTTTTGAGAATTTTTACCGGGTCGAGAACGAGATGACGCGCAAGACCCAAGGTACGGGCATCGGGCTCGCGATGAGCCGGATGCTGGCCCATGCGATGGGCGCCGAGATTCGAGCCCGGAACCGCGAGGGAGGCGGGCTTGAGGTGGTGCTTGAATTTCCAGCGGCTTGATGTAGAGAGGGGCGATGAATCTTCCGGCTTTGTTTCCCCAGATCACCCGCGTTTTCATGATCCCGACGGCGACGACCTACGTGGGCGTCGAATGGGCGCGCGGTCGCCTCGATTCGTACGTCAGGTTCGGTGAGCACCTCGCTGAAATCACCCGAGTTTCGCGGGATTCTTCCGGCGCCCTGGAGTTTGTCGTTGATCCGGACAAGGTCAATGCGACCCTCATCCGCCAGTCCCGGGCGACGGAGCGAGGATCGAGCCGGAAGCTAGGGCCCCCCTACAACGCCGATGAGTCCCGGTTTATCGGACGGATCGAGGAGATCGCGAGCCAGACGGTCACGGAGCTGCGGGAACCCGGAAAATCGCAAGCCGCGACCGCAGGTTGGGCCATGATGACCGGAGCAAACATCGTCATCATGGGGGGGACGGCGATTCCTCAGTTTTTGGGCCTGGAGACCAAGAAGGCGCTACGATCCATTCTTTCGCGCGAAGCAGCCCAAGGCATCCCGGAGGATTTCGTTTTTGGAGCCGATGCCGATGACCGCCTCGGTGCGGGTGTCGTCACCGCTCTCCGGGTCTACCTCGGGCAGGAAAAACTCGGGCCGGAGAGGACGGATCTTGTCCCTCACCGTCTCCACCAGGAGTCCCACACCCTCGTGATAGGCGCCTTCGGCATTGATCCGCGCTGAACCCGTTTCAAGGAATCATTCGGGGATCTTTTCGACGGGAGCCGTCGGGACGGCGACGGGAAGGGTTGCTGTGCTGACGGTCGTCGTCCTCCACTCCCAGGTGGTCTCTGCGATGGCGGCGCCGTTCTTGCAGCGGAGGCTTCGGATCGTGGCCTGGTAGGCGGTGTCGGGAACGAGACCAACGGGTTCGCACGTGGCCGTCGTCCCCTCCTCCGAGATCACGAATCCGCATTGGAGGACGCTGTCCGGCGCATCCTTGGCCGTTACGAAGAAGGTCTCGCCGTTGACGCTCGCCGCGTCCACACTGCAGGAAAATCGCGCCTGGACGGCCCGGTCCAGGGGCACGGCATCCTCCGGCGTCGTGATGCCCGACCCATTGCGCGGCAGGACCTCCAGCACCGTGTTGTCGGGCAGTGTGCTGACGGGAAGGCAGTCGGTGTTGCGGGCGTCGAAATCGTCGGTGATGCCGTCCAGGTCGCAGTCAGGCTCGTCGATGTCGAGAATGCCGTCGTTGTCGTCGTCCGGGTCCTCCAGGTCGGGCAGCCCGTCCAGATCGGCGTCGTTTTGGGCGGCCGGCTCATTCTCCGGTAGCGATTGGCCGTCGTCGACCACGACGGTTCCGAGCGAGATGCCCACGCTCTCCTCGGCGATCTCCATGACGGGCGAGGGAAAGCGGTCGGGCGAATTGTGAAAGATCATCGATCCGACATCGATGTCCCCGAGCCGGAACCGGATCGAATAGGCCTTGTTGAAGAAAAGTTCGAGTTCGAACGAACAGTCGGAGGCGACGGGAAAAACCCATTCTTGTTTCCGGGAGTCGACGGCGACGATCGTGTCCGCCGGACAGGCGGCTTGGCTTGACAGGGAAGTCGAACCGACGGTCAAGGCGGCGTTCGGAGAGGCCGCGAGGCTGCCCACGATGCTCCGGCTCGGATTCCCCGCCTCCGAACCGCCGGTGGCCGAGCCGCAACCCCCCGCCCCCGCGATCCCCGCCCCCAAAAATGCGGCGAGGGCTGCAGCCATCAGGCTACGCCCCAAGATGGTGAAGGCCTTAATCATCAAGCCCCTATTTTAGGATCGGTTGCGTGAGCGGAAAGAGCTGAATGCTCATCAGGACAACCGATTCCGGCTTCTCCTCCAAGGACACAAACTTTAGAACCTCCTGGCGAAAGGCTTGTATCCTTTTTTTGAGTTCGGGTAGCTTATCTTTTGAAATTCCCAAAGTCACCGCGCTGATGTCCCGCTGCGCCGCCGGAATGACCGGCAGGACTTCCCGCGCCAATCCCAACACCGTCTGGTGATAGTTCATCAGGATCAGCGAGGCCACTTCCGGCCCGGTCGTGACCAGCACGCTGGTTTGTTTCCAACGTCGCGGTCCCACGCGGCGGATCAGCTTCAAATTTTCCAAGAGCTTGAGAGACTGCTCGGCCTGCTCCGGCAGAATGGGCGGATGGACCTTGCGCGCCAGCCACTCCACCGATCCGTCAAAATCCGGGGACGCGATCAACTCCCGAATCACGGGATGATACCATGTCGAATAATACTCGTATTGGTTTTTTTCCAGCGATTTCAGGTGGCTGAACTCTCGCGACTGCAGGAGGCGTTTGTAGAACAGGTTCTTTTCGTCGTGGCTCTTGGCCTGGGTGAAAAAGACAAGATTCCGAAGAAACTCCGCCTCGGGTTTGGCGAGCTTGAGGCCCACGACAAACTTGGCCAGCGAGTCCTCGGTGAGGTTCCGGGACCCGTCCATGACGAGCTTGAAGAAATTGGGCGACTGAAAGCCGGCCCTTTTGGAGAAGGCGCGGAAGGAGAACGGCCTTCCCGAACGCTTGGCCGCCTCGTACCAATCACGGAGATACGCCCGATAATCGAGATAGGCGTAGAGATTGACGGACTTTCCCCTCTCTTTCACGTTTAAGCTCCTCCGAAAGTCCTATGCCCTTCATCGCACCCGTAGCGTGTGTCTTAACTTCTAGATGTTTTTGGGAAAAAGCACAATTCCAGCGGTCAAGTTTCGAATACACATGAATACGGGAATGGAATTTGGTTTCCTCTTGGCGGGGGATTGGGTATAAGAAAACCCGCTTTGGGGGAGAGATGAACCTGACGCCGACGTTCTTTTGGGTTGCGACCGGTCTGGTGCTCATTATCGCCGAGATGTTCAGCTTGAGCCTCGTCCTGCTTTTCTTCGGCGTCGCCGCCCTCTTGGTCGCACTCGCCAAGTTCCTGGGCCTGAACAACCTCCCTTGGGAAATCGTCCTCTTCGCCGTGCTGGGCATTGGCAGCATGCTCCTTTTCCGCAACAAACTGAAGCAGAGCCTTCATACCCAAAGCGGGATATCCATCGACCAGAACGCCGTGATCATACTCACGGACGATATCCCCGCGCACGGAACGGCCTCCGTTACCTATCAAGGCGTGGCCTGGACGGCGGTGAACGAAACCGATTCAGATTTCAAAAAAGGAAACAAAGTATACGTACAGAGGACCGATGGGGTTAAACTCGTCGTCCTTCCCGAACCTGCCCAAGGGCATTAAGAACACCTAAGGAGAAGAGCTATGACCATTACTGCGATCGTATTCCTGATCTTCGCCGTCGTCATGTTCCTACGGACGGTCCGGATTGTCCCCCAGCAGACGGCTTACGTGGTCGAACGGCTGGGCAAGTACAGCCGGACCTTGGACGCGGGTCTCCACATCGTGCTCCCTTTCATCGAGAGCGTCCGCTACAAGCACAACCTGAAGGAAATCGTCTTGGACATCCCGGAACAGATCTGCATCACGCGGGACAACGTTCAGGTGGGCGTCGATGGAGTTCTTTTCTATCGCGTGATGGACCCGGCGAAGGCCTCCTATGGTGTCCACAATTACGCGATCGCCATCATCCAGCTCTCCCAGACCACGCTTCGCTCCGAGATCGGCAAGATCGACCTGGACCGCACGTTCGAAGAAAGAGAACACATCAACACCCAGGTCATCATGGCCCTGGACAAGGCCACCGACCCTTGGGGCGTGAAGGTCCTCCGCTACGAGATCAAGTCGATCACCCCTCCGCAGGACGTATTGGCCGCGATGGAAAAGCAGATGCGGGCGGAACGGGAGAAGCGCGCCGTCATTCTGACCTCCGAAGGAGAGCGCGACTCGAAGATCAACCGCGCCGAGGGTGTGAAGCAGGAAACGATCAAGAATTCCGAGGCCAACCGGCAGCAGCAGATCAACGAGGCCGAAGGGCGGGCGGCTGCGATCCTGGCCGTCGCCAAGGCGACCGCCGACGGGCTCAAGATGGTTTCCGACGTCCTCAAGGCTCCCGGAGGCTCCGACGCCGCGAAGCTTCGCGTGGCCGAAGAGTACGTGAAACAATTCGGCCAGCTCGCACGCCAGACCACGACCATGATCGTTCCCGCCAACGCGAGCGAGATGAGCGGGATGCTGGCCACGGCGTTTTCGGTGTTCGATAACGCCAGGGTGGGTAAGGTGGCTAAAGAATGATGCGTCCCCGCATGGCCTTCTTCTCGGAGTGGTGCTTCTTGTTGGCGCGCATCTTCTCTTTGGCTCGCCTTGAGCGCTTCCGCTTTTGACGGCGTGCCTTCTCGATCCGCTGCTTTTCTTCCGACTGAAGGCCCAGGACCTTCCGCTCGAGCTTTTCGCAAAGGAGCCGGCGCGCGAAGAAACGGTTCAACGCCTGGCTGCGGGATTCCTGGCACCGAACGATGATCCCGGACGGCGTGTGGCGGATCGAAACGGCCATGGACGTTTTGTTGATCTTCTGCCCCCCCGCCCCGCTCCCCTTCACGAAGTCTTCCAGAAGATCGGCCTCGCGGATGCCCAGGCGGGCCATCCGCTCCTCGAGCTGCCTTTGCTTTTCCGAAGAAACGGGGAAGAGCGGCACTAGCTTCCTTTACGAGCCGAAGCGAGCGCTGTCCAGCGGGAAGCTGGATGGTCAACCCAGTTTCCGCGCCATCTGAATGCGGACGTGATTCATGAGCGATTCGACGCCCGAGGGATTGCCCCGGAACGAGTCGACGGAGACCGGAGGGAGGACCTCCACGCTCATGCGGGCCTTCCGGTGCAGGAGGCGCGAGTTCTTCGGGATGGCGTTGACCGACCCTCTGATAACGAGGGGCAGGACGTCATGTCCCGACTCGACCGCCAGGCGAAAGGCGCCGATCTTGAAGGGGAGCATCTTCTTGCCGTCCGGGGAACGCGTCCCTTCCGGGAAGAAAAGCATCGAGGACCCCTTGGCGAGCCATTCCCGGCATCGGGAGAGGCACTTTTCGCGGCTTTCGTCGTTGCCGCGGTCGATGGGGACGTAGCCGTTCAGGCGCATGTTCCAGCCGATGAAAGGCGCGTTGAAGAGAGATTTTTTTGAGACCCACTTGAAGTGCAGGAAGGTGGCGAAGACGACGACGATGTCCGCTATCGACTGGTGGTTGGAAACGATCACGTAGGCCTTCTTCGGGTCCGCGTTCCGGAGGCCCCTGCGGGTTACGGACCAAAAGGGATTGGTCCAAATGTACATGGCGGCCCAGAAACACGAATATTGGTGGAGAATCCTGAGGTTCGGATCAAAGGGCCACGTGACGATCCGGAGGAGGACGGCCCCCAGGAAGAAGACGGCGGACGAGAGGATGAACCAGGCCCATAACAGGACGTTGATCGTGACGACTCCCACCTGAGCGAGGATTCGAAGCATTTCCGGAGTCAGCGTTTTACTTGCCCCGTTTTGTCATTTCCAGTACTTTCTCGATTGGGGAGACGATATGAAAACAAGAGTTTTTTTCGCAGCGGGACTGGCGGCGGTATTCTGCGCCGTGGTCCCCTTCCATGAATTGGCCGCTGAAAAGAAAGGGTCCGACGACGGCAAAACCGCTTGCCGTCTGTCATTCAGCCTCAAGAGCTGGTCGGTCTTTTATAAGTCGGGCAAGGGACAGGGGACCATTACCTGCGATAACGGCCAGTCTTCGCGCGTCAAGATTCGCACCCACGGCGGCGGTGTGACCTTTGGGGAGAGCCAGATCGAAGGCGACGGCACTTTCTCCAAGGTCAAGGACATCAAAGAGCTTTTCGGCGGTTACGCGGAGAGCGAGGCCCACGCCGGCGCCTCGAGTTCGGCGAACGCCAAGGCCCTTTGGAACGGCGACATCCTCCTCACCCTCTCCGGGACCGGCAAGGGCTGGGACCTGGGATTCTCCTTCGGCAAGTTCAAGATCATGGCCGAAAAGGACAAGAAAAAAGATTGAGCAAGAACTACATCACGCCCGCCGGCTTCAAGAAGCTTCAAGACGAGCTGAACCGCCTCCTGAACGACGAACGCCCGAAACTCTGCGAGGTGATCGCCTGGGCGGCCGGCAACGGGGACCGCTCCGAGAACGCCGACTACACCTACGGCAAGCGGCGCCTTCGTCAAATCGACAGCCGCGTGCGTTTTCTGACCAAGCGGATCGATGCGGCGGAGGTCGTCGATCCGGCCCAAAACCCCTCGGAACGGGTCTTCTTCGGGGCGACGGTGACGGTGCGGGACGAGGACGGCGAGGAGAAAACCTACACCATCGTCGGCGCCGACGAGATCGACCTGGGGAGGAACCGCGTCAGCTGGGTCTCCCCCCTCGCTTCTGCCCTCTTGAAAAAAAAGGCCGGCGATGTCGTCGAGTTCCGCTCGCCCAAGGGGCTTCGGGAGTTGGAGATCGTCGACATCCGGTATGAGGCGGTGGTCTGACCCGCCGGTCCCGTCATGGCCCTCATCAGCCTACAAAACGCCAGCAAGTCTTACGCGCACCGCGCGCTCTTCGAGGACATCTCGTTTTCGATCGAGGACGGAGAGCACGTGGGCCTCATCGGCCCCAACGGGGCGGGCAAATCCACGCTCCTTAGGATCCTCGCTGGCCGCGAGACGGCGGACGATGGGCGGGTCATTCCGCGCAAGGGCCTGAGGATCGGTTTCTTGGAACAGGTCCCCTCGTTCCGCGACGGGGCGACGGTCGAATCGGCGATCCGCGACGGGCTGGAGGGCGATCATCTGTCCGGCGGCGACGAATCGCACGCCCTGGTCGCGGAGCAGATCGCGAAGCTCTCCCTTTCGTCCTTTTCACCCGGGCAGCCTGTCATCCTTCTTTCCGGAGGGTGGCGGAAGCGGGTCGCCCTGGCGCGCGAGCTGATCCGGCGGCCCGAGATCCTCCTGTTGGACGAACCCACCAACCACCTGGACGTCGAGAGCATCTACTGGCTTGAGGAGCTGCTCGCCCGCTCGGACTTTGCCACCTTGACCGTCACCCACGACCGCCTGTTTCTTCAGCGAGTGGCGACGCGCATCTTGGAACTCGACCGGCGGAACCCCAAGGGGCTCTTGAGCGTGCGTGGGACGTATGCCGATTACCTGGAGACCAAGGAGCAGCTTCTCGCCTCCCGGGAGCGCCAGGAGCAGGCCCTCAGGAACACGCTTCGACGGGAGACTGAATGGCTCCGGCGCGGCCCCAAGGCACGCACCACCAAACAACAGGCCCGTATCCAACGGGCCGAAGGGCTTCAAAGGGACGTCGCGGACCTTGAAGCGCGCAATCAATCACGCACCGCGGGGATCGATTTTCAGCAGAGCCGCCGTTTGCCCAAGAAGCTGTTGGAAGCAAAGTGCATCTCGAAATCCTACGGGGGACGGGTCCTCTTCGAGGGATTCGACCTCACCCTTTCGCCTGGATCGCGGATCGGTCTGCTGGGCCGGAACGGTTGCGGCAAGTCCACCTTGATCCGCGTCTTGCTGGGCCAGGAAAAGCCGGATTCCGGAGACATCTTCCGATCCGAGCAGTTCTTCGTCGCGTACTTTGAGCAGAACCGGGAATCCCTGGATCCCAACGCGACGGTCGCCAAGACCCTGGCCCCGGCGGGAGACCAGGTCGTCTACCGCGGCAACGCCCTGCACATCCGAAGCTATTTGGACCGTTTCCTCTTCACCAGGATCCAGGCCGACATGCCGGTGGCCAAACTCTCCGGCGGCGAGCAGAGCCGGTTGCTCATCGCCAAGCTCATGCTGACGGAGGCCAGCGTCCTGGTCCTGGATGAACCCACGAACGACCTGGACCTGGCGACCTTGGACATCCTTCAGGGATGCCTCGAGGAGTTCAGCGGCTCCGTCCTGCTCGTCACGCACGACCGGTACTTTCTGGACGCCGTTTCGAACAAGATCTTGGCCTTTCCCTTGAGTGACGAAGGGCCGCGGACCCTCCTCGCCTTCGCAGACCTCGCGCAGTGGGAGGAATGGAGGGAGGCGCAGAGAGGCGTGTCCAAGCCCCAGGTCGATTCGTCCCCGCGCCCCACTCCGCCCCCGCCGGCGAAGCCCCAAAAATCCAAGAAACGAAGCTACAAAGACCAGCTTGAATTCGATTCCATGGAGTCCCGCATCCACGAGGCGGAGTCGGCCCTGGAGCGCCTGACCGCCGAGGCGGAAGAAAACGCCTCGAACGCCGCCCGCCTCGTGGATCTTACGCGTCAAATTGAAGAAACCAGGTCCGAGATCGACCGGCTCTACGCCCGCTGGGCGGAGCTGGAATGACCGGCGAGTAAACCCTTGCCTTTCCTGGTACAATCAGCCAGTTTGCCGGACCTTTTTAGAGGATCGCCATGAAACCGACCGCCACCAACCCGGGGCTCCGCAATATCGCCATCATCGCCCACGTCGACCACGGCAAGACGACGCTCGTGGACTTCATGCTCAAACAGAGCGGGACATTCCGCGAAAACCAGGCCGTCGACGACCGCGTCATGGACAGCATGGACCTGGAGCGCGAGCGCGGGATCACCATCGCCGCCAAGAATTGCTCGATTTTCTGGAAGGGCACGAAGATCAACATCATCGATACCCCCGGCCACGCGGACTTCGGCGGCGAGGTTGAGAGGGGGCTGAAGATGGTGGACGGGGCCATTCTTCTCGTCGACTCCTCGGAAGGCCCCCTCCCCCAGACGCGGTTCGTCCTCAAGAAGGCCCTTGAAGCGAAGCTCAAGATCCTGGTCGTCGTGAACAAGATCGACCGGAAGGACGCCCGTCCCAAGGAGGTCTTGGACGAGGTCTACAGCCTCTTCATCGACCTGGACGCCAACGACGAGCAGATCGACTTCCCGGTCCTCTATGCGATCGGCCGCGAAGGCATTGCGCAGAAGACGCTGGAAGAAAAAGGCGTGAATCTGGTGCCTCTCTTCGATCTTATCCTGGACGAAGTCCCGGCGCCGACTTATGACCCGGCGGAGCCCTTCCAGATGCTGGTCACGAATCTCGCCTACTCCGACTACGTGGGCCGGCTCGCCATCGGCCGCGCCGTCAACGGAGGCGCGAAGAAGAACGAGACGCTCGTCTGCATCGGCCGGGACGGCGCGCCGCGCACGCTGAAAGTCACCAGCCTCCAGGTCTACGATGGCGTCCGGTACCGGGACGTCGAGGCCTTCGAGCCCGGCGACGTCGTCATCCTCTCGGGAATAGAAAACGTGGAGATCGGAGACACCATTTGCACCTCCGAGTCCCCCAAGGCCTTGAAGCGCATCACCGTGGACGAGCCCACCGTCTCCATGAAGTTCATGATCAATACCTCGCCCTTCTCGGGCAAGGAGGGCAAACTCGTTCAATCCCGGAAGATCCTCGAACGTCTCCAGAAAGAAACCCTCCACAATGTCGCCCTTAAAGTCGAGGAAGGAGAGAGCTCCGATACCTTTCTCGTCAAGGGCCGCGGCGAATTTCAGATGGCGATCCTGATCGAAACCATGCGCCGCGAGGGATTTGAGCTCGCGGTCAGCCGTCCCGAGGTCATCATGAAGGAACAGAACGGGGTCGCCACCGAGCCGATCGAGCACCTCTTCGTGGACATCCAGGAGGACTTCACCGGCGTGGTCACTGAAAAGCTGTCCCGGCGGCTCGGCCGGATGATCAACATGGTGAACCACGGCTCCGGGCGCGTTCGGCTGGAGTTCTCCGTTCCGTCCCGCGGTCTCATCGGTTACCGGAACGAGTTTCTGACGGATACCAAGGGGACCGGCCTCATGAACTCGTACGTCATGGGCTACGAGCCTTACCGCGGCGACATCAAGAGCCGCGTGACGGGTTCCTTGGTCTCGGACCGGCAGGGGGAAACGGTCATTTACGGCCTCTTCCACCTGGAGCCTCGTGGCACTCTTTTCGTCGAGGCGGGCGTGCCCGTCTACGAGGGCATGATCATCGGGGAGAACAACCGGGAACAGGACTTGGACGTCAACCCCTGCAAGGAAAAGAAACTCTCCAACATGCGCGCCAGTGGCAAGGATGAGGCGCTCACGCTGACTCCCGTTCTCCCGATGACCCTTGAGCGGGCGATCGAGTTCATCCGCGACGACGAGCAGGTGGAAGTGACGCCCAAGTCCATCCGCATTCGCAAAAATATTCTTCAGGCCAACCAACGCTAGACCGCCAAATCCGGACGGAGGGGTCCGATTCTTCGGTCGTTTTCAAACGACTCGGCCCGATTTTCCTCATGAATTGTCAGGCATGCCGTTTGCTCATCCCCCCGCAGGAGGATTTATGAACGCATTGTCGCCCATCTTCTATCAACTCGCGCCCCGCATCCGGGAGGAAGGTCCCTCGGAGGCGGTTCGAAAGGCGGATCCGAAAGGCATTCTCGCCTCGGGGAATCTCCATCCCGGCTTCCGGAACAAATTGGAGAAACTCATCGAAAGGGCCGCCCAAAACGGGCTTCAGGTTCTGGTCCACGAGGGTTACCGGAGTCCCGAGGCGCAAGCGAGGATCCCCGCCGGCAACACGCGCGCCAAGCCGGGGTATTCGTTTCACAACTACGGTCTCGCGGCCGACGTCGTCTTCGCCGACGAGCGCGGGCGTCCGTCGTGGAGCGAGCGCCATGACTGGCAGGCTCTCGGCCGTCTCGGCAAGGAGCTGGGGCTCGAGTGGGGCGGGGACTGGAGCCGGATCGTGGATCGCCCCCACTTCCAGTACGTGCCGAGCCGCGAAATCGGGGAAGTGAGACGTCTCCATGAAGAAGGGGGAATGCCGAAGGTTTGGAACGCATACTGAGTTGAAATTGAGGGGGCGAAGGGGTAAGATTCGCGATCATCTCAAAGGAGGGAGGATCGCTATGGGAAAACAAACACTGAGGGTCTTGGCGGGAGTGGTCTTCGGTCTCGCCGGACTGACAGGACTCGCAAGGGACCTTCGGGCCGTGGAGGTCAAGTCCGCCGAGCCCCTGACGTTCTACGGGGTTGAAATGAAACGGGACGGAGAAATCTCGCTCAAGGAGTTCGAGAAATTCGCCCGCTCACACGGGCAGGCCAACTTCGTCGTCTCCAAGTCACCCTTCGTGGATTATGAGGGGACGGGGGACGTGATCCTGGCGAGCTACGAGACCGACCGCGCCGCGGCCGAGAAACTCGCCGAGGAGATCCCGGGCAAGGGCAAGGTCTTGGAGATTCGGGTGCAGCCCGTCGCCGTCTCCGAAAAGCGCGGCGTGGCCGTCTTCAAGCTTCCCCTGCTGCGCACGGAAAAATCGATGGACGGAGACGTCTGGATCCGCGCCGGGAAAAGGGAACCCCAGCAAATCGAAAAACGCGTCGTTTTAGGGTCTCTCGAACCGAACATCTCCGGCCTCTTCAAGTTTGTCGGGTTCTCCGACCGGGAGAGCGCCCTCGTCTATTGCCTGGATGAATGCCAGCGCTACGACCTCGTGAGCGGCAACAAGACCCCCGAAAAGAAGATCAACAGCGTCGAGGCGGCCGGTATCCACCGCTCCGTCGACGGTCTCCTCGCCAAGGAAGGACAGGAGGCCTGCAAGGGCCAGATGTTGGGGGACTTCATTCAGAATGCGGAGAAGAGCGGTTATTACCGCGGGGTCTGCAAAGCCAAGGGCACGCTGCCGGTTCTGGAGGTTCGCCTCAAGAGGGATTCCGGGCGCTGGCAGGTGATCAATCACACCTGGCAGCAGCGTTAGATCAGCCCCACTTCCTTCAACCACTTTGCCACGAGGGCGACGGGGAGGCCGATGACGGCTTCTTCGTCGCCCTCGATATTTTCGATAAAGAGCCGCCGCGCCGCCCCCTGTACCGCGTACGCCCCGGCCTTGCCGAGAGGCTCTCCCGTATCGACGTAGGCCCTGATTTCCCCCTCGGACATGGGCCGAAACGTCACGCGCGCCGTCTCCACGTCATGCCGGCGGATCCTTTGCGTCTTGAGGTCGAGAAGCGCGACGGCGGTATGGACTTCATGCGTGCGGCCCGCCAGTCTTTTGAGGATGCGGAAGGCGTCCTCAGCATCCCTGGGCTTGCCCAAAATCTCCCCCTCGCAGGAGATCAGGGTGTCGGCGGCGAGGACCCAGCCCTCCCCCACCGTCTTCCGGAGAACCTCGCCGGCGGACTTGGCCTTTCCCTCGGCGAATAGGAGGCATTCATCGCGGGGAGGCAGCGACGTGGGTGTCTCCTCGAACGGCGGCGCGACGACGACGAAAGGAATCTTCAGGCGGCTCAAGAGGTCCTTGCGGCGCGGCGACGTGGAGGCGAGGTAAAAAGAAGGAATCATCTCATGCGGTGGTCCGGAGGCGCCGGACGGCCGCCGTGATAAAACCCACGGCAGCGGCATCCCGGGGGGATGGGTTCCAACCCCTCCGTTTGAGTTCCTGAAGGACGATATCATCGTCCCTGGCAGCGAACAAGCCCATGCCTTCGTCGTGCGAAATCCGCGCCGCCAGGCTCTTGAGCTCGTCGTCGGTCAAGCCAAAGTGGGCAAAGAGGTACGCCCCGATCAACAAGGCGTTCAGCTGGACGAGTTCGATTTGAAATCGATCATAAGCCACATGGACCGTGGCACTGCCCGTCGTCATCGAATCGACACGGCCGTCCGCGTCTTCTTCCAAGATGCAAAAGGGACGGATCTCGCTCTTTGGCACGCGGATGCTCGCGCCGAAACCGTCGATCACCTCCAGCCAAGGATCCTCCGATTTTGGCGGCGCGTCATGGAGCTCTCGGAGTCCCGTCTCTCCTGCGATCTGGATCCGATCCGTGAGGCCAGCGGCAAAAAGGCCGTCTACCATCGCGAAGGTCTCCAGGAGATGCAGGAGGCCGAAGAGATCATTCGCCGGATCGAACGGCGCCCCGAAGAGGCTCAAGTCCTGGGGAATCAGGAAAAAATCGCCCGGAGACAGCGTTCCCTGACCCGCATAGAGCGTGGCGGCGAGGAGCGGATGTATCCGGCTCCAGCGGTCGTGGAGCAAGCGCGCGGCGGTGCCGGCGTAGGAACGGACGATTTCGTCAATCTTGCCGGTCGCCTGGTCGAGCCAAGCCGGATGGACCGCCGCGCGATACTCGCCCTCGGAGGCGAAGAAGCGGAATTCGGGGTCCCGGGAGGCAAAATACGGGCGTCTGCCGGCGATCCAAGTGGCCAGCCCCTCGGGATTCCCCGCCCGGACGCCGATGTCGGTCGTCGATGCGTCCATCGTGAGCGGAAGTTGGATGCCCCCGGCCGGATCGATCCAGACCGGCACGAGGGGGTTTACGAACACCCGCGGCGTGCCGGAGAGCGCATAGGGAGGCAGCGAGAGCGGAATCCGAAACACGGGGCGTCATCGACGCGCCGCGGGAGAGGTTGCTAGCTTCCGCGACGAGCTGTGTCATCCAACCGGACCCGGGTGAGGACGGGATCGTGGTCGGACAGATGAAACCCGCCCTCCGAGGACCAGAAGTCATCCCGAGGGACTGAAGATTCCAAGGCAGTCCACTCGGGGCCGTGCAGGATGTAATCCAGCTGCCGGGCCTGGGGACGCTCCGGGCGGGGCGCGCCCAATTTCTCCTGATAGGGGTTCGGATCGCGGTAGGTCGGGCCCTTTCCGGAATCGGCAAGCCCGAGCGAGGACAACATAGAGTCGTATTCCGGGGTTCCGCCGATGACGTTGAAATCACCGAGGCAAAGGGTGGGCCGGGCGAAGAACTCCAGGGCCTTGCGCGTCTTGTCGATCTGGTTGCCCCGCGCCTCGCGCGCCTTGGCCGACTCCCCTTCCTGGTAATGCCCCAGGGAGACGCGTACCCGGCTGCCGTTCGGCAGTTCGACGAGTGACCACAGAACCCCCTTGCCGGCCAGGTGCTCCCAATCCGCCCGGACCGGGTGCGGCAGGAAGAGCGAAGAAACGATCGGATACCGGCTCAGGAAGAGGAGCCCCGCCCCCCAGACAGGACCCGACCGGAGGATCGCCGACAAGGCGCGCCCAATCCGGTCTTCCGTCAGGTAGGGTGAAAGATACTCGGCGAGCCCCGTCGCGAGACCGGTCTTGGCGACGCTGTAATGCCGCCGCGTGAAGTGGCCGACCGCCCCGTCGATGCGCGGCGCCAGGCGCGGCCAGCCTTCGTAGGTCCTCTCCAGCAAACGGCCGATCCCGGGCGCCGAAGGGGAGGTCGCCGCGTAGGGGTAGCGGCCGGAGAGTTCCCTCAGGAGGCGCTCGCGGGTGTCGTCGTCCCAAATCTCCGTCAACCCGACGATATCCGCGCCCGTTCCAAGCACGGAGGAGCCGATTTGCGGAACCCTCTCCGCGTCATGAAAATAAAAATCGGTCTCCCTCAACGAGCCGTTCACGAAAAATCGGGCCGTCTGCCCGAAGAGGTGGGCATTGTAAGTGAGCGCCGTAATTGTGACTGACGCTTCTACCACGGCCTCGCTATCGTCGAAAATGGCGAAAAGTTGCTCCCTTGCCACAACGCGCAATGACGCAGTATAAGTGTTTTATGACGCAGCACTCCGGCCGCTTGAGCGGCTTCTGGAACACGCTTTCGCGGCCCATCATCGCCCTCTCCCCCATGGATGGCGTGACGGACTTCGCCTGCCGGGCCATCGCCGCGCGGCATGGACGGCCGGACGTGATTTTTACCGAATTCACCACGGCCGTCGGCATGTTTTACGCGCCGGAAAAGGTCCTGCGGGATTTTGAGTATTCGGAGGCCGAGCGGCCGATCGTCGCCCAGGTGTACGGAAACCATCCGGACGACTTTTACCGGTCGGCTCATGTCGTCGCGGAGTTGGGTTTTGACGGCCTCGACATCAACATGGGTTGCCCCGCCAAGCAGGTGACTCAAAAAAACTGCGGGGCCGCCCTCATCCGTGTGCCGGATCTGGCGCTTGAAATCATCCGCGCGACGCGGGCGGGACTCCAGGACTGGTCCCGAGGGCAGTCGTTGGAGGACCTGAAGGTTCCCGAAAAGGTGATCACCGTCGTCCGACACATGAACCACAGACGAAGCGGTCGCCAGGAGGGAGGCGAAGGCCGCCGCCGTTTGATCCCGTACTCCGTCAAGACCCGCCTGGGCTACGACGAGATCGTCATCGAGCGTTGGGTGGAGACCCTCTTGACGGAGAGCCCCGCGGCCATTTCGATCCACGGCCGGACGCTCAAGCAGATGTACCGTGGACCCGCTCGATGGGACGCCATCGCCCGGGTCGCCGGCATCGCGCGCGGCAGCGGCACCCTGATCCTGGGCAACGGGGACGTTTCTTCGCGCGCGGAAGCCCTTCGCAGGATCGCGGAGACCGGCGTGGACGGGGTCCTGATCGGCCGCGCGAGCATGGGCAATCCGTGGATTTTCGCTGGCCGGGAAGCGGCCAAGCCGGAGCGGATTTCCGTGGCCCTGGAGCATGCACGCTACTTTGTCGACGGGCGTGGAGAGCGCGAGTTCAAGGCGGTTCGCAAGCACATGGTGGGCTATCTCAAGGGGTTTCCGGATGCGGCTGCGCTTCGCATGAAGGCCCTCAACACGCTCACCTTGGAACAGCTTTCCCAAGTCCTGGACCAGGCCGGCTAGGAGGAACGCTTGTAATAGAGCCGGTTCATCTCGTCGGCCTTGGCCTTCAGCTCGGCCCGGAAATCGGGATGGGCTACGGCGATCAGCCTTTCGGCGCGGAGCTCATCGGGAACGCCGTAGAGGTCGGCGATGCCGTATTCGGTGACGATGTACTGGACGTAATGCCGGGGCGTGCTGACGATGCTTCCCGGAGGAAGCGCGGGTACGATGTTCGAGATATTCTTCCCATCCACGTTCGCTGTCGATTTGATGCAGAGGATGCTGCGTCCGCCCTCCGAGGCGTAGGCCCCCTGCACGAAAAGCAATTGTCCTCCGACGCCGCTGTATTGCTTGAGACCGATCGCTTCGGAGGTGACCTGCCCGTTGAAGTCGATCATGAAGCCCGAATTGATGCTGGTCATGTTGCGGTTCTTCGCGATCACGTGGGGATCGTTCACGACGGAGACCGGGAGGCAAATCGCCTGACGGCGGTTCCGGCCTTTTCTTTCGTCCAGGAAATCGTAGAGGGATTGGGAGCCGAGGGCGAAGGTAAAGACGCTTTGTCCCTGAAAAGTCCCCTTGCCTCGGTTCGAAACCTTTCCCGATTCGACGAGCTTCAGAAATCCATCCGAGACGAGTTCCGAATGGACCCCAAAGTCTCCCAAGGGGCCGGCCGCCAGAAGCGTCGCCACGTGGTTAGGAATCCCGCCGATCCCGAATTGAAGGGTGTCTCCCGAGCGGATGAGGCTCAGGACGTTGTCGGAGATCTTTTTCTCGACGTCGGTGGCCTCGGACGGCGGCACCTCAATCTGGGCCTGATCGGACTCGAAATAGACATCGATCTCGTCCAGGCGGATCTTGTTGTCGCCGTGTCCCGGCGCGCCATAGACGACCGGCATCGTGGGATTCACCTCGGCGATCCCGAGCCGGTCCTTGTCGCGGCAGGCGAGCCGAAACGGGACGTCGGCGGCCGCGCCGTGTGTCCCGAACGTGACGTGGCCCTCCGAGTCGGGGACGGAAACCGTCGTGGCGACAACGCGCGAGGGGCGCTTCTTTTCGATGATCTCGAACCCTATGAAGTCGGCGGGCAAGTAATCCACGTGCGCCCCCTGCTCGTTCAGGAAACGCTCGACGGGCCCATAGTAACCGCTGGTGGTATAGACGTGCGGGTCCTTCAGGACGGGGTATGGAAAGGCTAGAAGCCCGGTGAAGATCTCCAGCCTCTCCCAATCCGTCCGGTTGGAAAGCGCGGAGAGGAGCCCCATGGGTTGACCCGTCGCCAGGGGAACGGCGAGGCGGTCCCGAGTCCGGAAAAGGCTCAAGACTTCGGAAAGGGACTTTTTATTGTTGCCCACTGTTGACGAATCGTCCCATGTCCATGAAGGGCAAGGTGTTCCCCATCATGATTCCCGGCAGGGCCCCGTTCCACTTCTTGACGGCCTCGAGCTGGACCAGGCCCTGATTCTGTTTCAAGGCCTCGGATTGGATGCGGATGGCCTCGGCCTCCGCCGTAGCCTGGGCGATCCGCTGCTCGGCCTCGACCTGGATGCGGCGCAGGTCGTTCTGGGCCTTCAAGGCATTCTGCTCGGCGATCTGCTTTTCGTCGATGGCGCGCTCGAAGGTTTCGGAGAACTCGAAATCGACGATGGAGAAGTCGTCCACCGCCATGAAGCTGGGGTGCAGGCGCGCCACGAGCGTTGCCTTGATCTCCTCCTTCACCTTGGGCCGTTCGGAGACGAGTTCCGCGGCCGTAAACTTGGCGGTGGCGGCTTTCACGGATTCCTGGATCGCCGGCGAAATGATCCGGATCTCGTAATCAACCCCGATTTCTTGCAAGAGCCGGTGAACGTTCTTCGGATCGAGGTGGTAGTTGAGGGCGATCTTCGTGTCGACGTTCTGAAGATCCTTCGAGTACGAAGGAGCGTTCACCTCGATCTTGTGCGTCTTGACATCCACGACGATGACCTTTTCGACGATCGGCATCCGGAAGGAAAGCCCCTCGTCCAGGATACGGTCCTGGACGGCGCCGAACCGCGTGACCACGCCTCGCTCGCCGGGGCCGATGGTCACGAAGGGATTCAGCCACGTGACGATGATGAGAACGAGAAAGACCCCGACGACCCACTTGATGACCTTGAATGCACCGCTGGCGCTGCCGGTTCCGTCCGCCATGACCCCTCCTTGAGTTTCGTGGGGGGAAAATAGGGGCAATCGACAAAAAACGCAACGAGTTCGAGCCGACGTCGATGAAGGGCCTATACCAAGGAGTGAATCGTGCTGGCCCTCGCGGGATGCGGAATCAGAGCCGTTGCGCTCGGCGTGGACAACCTTCTCCTGGGGGCATCGTCCGCCTCCCCTTCCGAGCTGCCCTTCTTTCGCGCCCAAATCTTCCATCGAATGGTTCTGGACCCCAAGAACGACCCCCTCTCGCCCCTTTTTGCGAGCCGGGACGGTGTGGCCGCGCAAGCGCCGGGGATATTGGCCCCCTTTTTCGGCGGCGTCGAGCCGACGCCCGTGACGGTGAAGGCCTCGATCCTTAAGGACTACGAGGGCTCAGCTTTTCTCCGTGCGGATCTGGAGGAGATGTCGAAGGCGGGCGTGCTCCTCGCAGTTTGGGACAATTGCCTGTCCGGAACCACCTCCCGGATCCATCACTTGATCGACCATCATTACGGGGGTCTTTTTCCAAGATCGCGCCGTTTCCTCTCGACCAGCTATCGCATGCCCTTGGGCCAGCGGGAGTTTTTGGAACTGGTCCTCGAGAGGCTGGGAGTGACGTTGGATGAACTGTTGATCGTGACGGCCAACCCCGGCCAGAGGGACTACGCCCTTCGCTGCGGGGCGGCCTCGCTTCTCTTGAGGCCTTTCGATGGGGCCGCGCCCGCTCCCTCCCTCCTTGCCTCCCTGGCCACGTACTTGGGAGGCCCCATCCACGACCCGGTGGCTTTCATGAGGGCGATGAACGACTGCGTGAACGACCCCGAAGTTGACCGCAAGGTCCGGTCCCTGCCGAAAAACCACCCCTTCCAGGACGATGTCCGCTTTGTCCGCGAGGAGATCATGAAAAGAGACTCCGCTTGCGGCGCGATCGTTTCCGACGTCCATTGCTTCCTGGTCGATCAGAGGATGCACGCCGAAGGCGGATTGACGGGCATTCTGGAGGGGATTCCGCCGCCTCCGCACTTCAAATCCGCGGAAGCCATCGGCCGGGACATCTTGGATTTGGCCGACGGCTACCTCGCCCAGGTGGAGAGACGCATCCCGGAACTGGCCCGGTCGGCCGTCGTCGACTTGATCAAGGAGGTCGCGTCCCTCTGCAAGATCACGGATGCCTCTTTTCTGGCCACCGGCATCGTCCAGGAGATCGAAAGGCGCCTGCGGACCCACATCACCCTGAACCGGAGGCTTTACGTCGACGAGGCGAGGGTCTTCCATGAAGACGAATGGTTCGAGTTGGCGGATATCTTTCTCGTCGACCATGACGCTCTGGACCGGCGGTATGAGAAATGGATCGTCGACACCGAGCGGGCCTTCCGAGAAATGGCGGCAAGAAAAGAGGATGCGAAGGCCGTCCGCCGCCTGGTCAAGGAGCGATTGGTCGACGACCTGATCCTCACCGTCATGGAATTGGAAATGATGGTCCGGTCGTTCGAAGAGGGCCAACCCAGACCCAAGCTCTTTCCGCGCCACCACGGCGCCAAGAACCGGGCGGCCACCCTCACGTTGAACATCGGCGACAAGCAGATGTGGAAGGAGTCGATGCTGACCGTCAAGACGGTCCACGGGTGGGCGCAATGGATGGTCAGGAGGCAGCTTCGGCACGCGAAGGAATTCGGCGTCGACCTGAAGTTCACCTATTCAAAGGATGCGAGCGTTCCCTCCCTCGAGCTTTCGGATCTTTCCGAGCTGGAGCGCGAGTCCCTGGACGACATCCTGACCGAGCTCATCACCAACGCGGTGAAATACCGCAGATCAAACGGGATCCCCGAGGTGAGGGTCGAGGTCACCGAGGGCGAAGGAGCGATCGTCTTTCGGGTGGAGGACAACGGAATGGGGATTGGGGACGTGGAACGGGTCTTGGAGGGCTTCCGCGAACACCCGGAGGAGACCGAGGGCTACGGCGGAGGGCTGGCCTCCGTCACCCGTCATTTGAAGAGCCATCCCGGCTGGGAGCTTTCAGTTCAATCGCAGGTGGGGGTCGGCAGCCTCTTCCTCCTCAAGGCCGTCCTCCAGGATCAGGAGGGGCAGAGGAAGCGCCTTTCCTCCTCCGGGTTTCCCGCGCTCTGAAATCGCCTTGTCTTCAACGCCGTCGTGATGCAACAGTCATCGCATACGCCATGGATGCGAACGCGACCCACGTCGTGAAGATTGACCGCATCGCGAACGAGCTACGCTCGCGCGACGCCAAGGCCGGTCCCCTGTCGCTTCAGAAGGGCGGCGTTTCCCACTTCGTCCCCAATCCCAACGACCCGAAACACAGGGACCGGAAGATCAACGTCCGCGACCTGAATGAAATTCTCGAGATCGATCCGGGGGCGAAGACCTGCACGGCCGAACCCGGCGTCACCTTTGAAAGGCTGGTTCGGGAGACTCTGAAGCGGGGTTTGGCCCCGATGCTCGTGCCGGAGCTCAAGACCATCACGATCGGCGGAGCCGTCTCCGGCTGCTCCGTCGAGTCCATGTCCCACAAGTACGGCGGCTTCCACGATTCCTGCCTGGAATACGAGGTCATCACGGCCGCGGGCGACGTGCTCTCCTGCTCCCCTTCGGCGAACGCGGATGTCTTCCACATGATCCACGGCTCTTATGGAACGCTGGGGATCATCTCGAAGCTGAAGTTCCGCCTGATCGACGCCAAACCCTTCGTCCGGATGGACTACGTGACGTACAAGACCTTCGGGGACCTGACGAAGGGGGTATTGGAGCAAACGGACGCCGACTTCATCGACGCGATCGTCCACTCCCCGGACAGGAACGTTCTCTGCGCGGGAACCTTCATGGAGGCCCCGCCCACCGGGGTCAGGCCGAGCGACTACACCTGGTTGAACGTCTTTTACAAGAGCACGCGGGAAAAGACCCGGGACTACCTCACGACCTACGATTATTTCTTTCGCTACGACACGGAGTGCCACTGGCTCTCTCGCACGGTGCCCGGCCTGGAGACCAAGCTTCTGAGGTTCCTCCTCGGCAAGTTCCTTCTCGGTTCGACGAACCTCCTCACCTGGTCCAAGCGTCTGGCGCCCCTGCTGAAGTTCGACAAGCGCCCGGACGTCGTCGTGGATGTCTTTATTCCCGTGAACCGGTTGGAAACCTTCATGCGGCAATACCGGGAGAAGATCGGCTACTACCCGCTTTGGGTGGTCCCCTACCGCCGCGTCCAGCCCTACCCCTGGATTCATCCCGACTACGACAAGGCGATCGGCGACCGGATGTTCTTCGACCTGGCCGTCTATGGACTTTCGAACAGGGACCGGAAGGCCAACTATTACGAGATTCTGGAGGAGATGACGTACGAATGCCGCGGCATCAAGACTCTGATCTCGCACAATTTCTACGACCGCGGGAGGTTTTGGACGATCTACAACCGTCCGGAATATGAAAGAATCAAGAAGCGGACGGACCCGGACAATTTCTTCCGCGATCTGTACGACAAGTTTCATTTCAATCTGAGGGAGGCCTCCCCGTGAACCTCGAAACGCTCGGGCAAACCCTCGCCCTCCGGGCCTTCGGGCTGTTGCAGGTCCCTCTCATCTATTACGTGCGCCCATCGGTGGTGCGGCTGAGCGACGACGAGGCCGTCGTCAGGATCCCGCTGGGTTACCGGACCCGGAATCACCTCAAATCGATGTACTTCGGAACGCTTGCCGTGGGCGCGGACTGCGCGGGAGGCCTGCTGGCGTTTCATTTGATCAAAAAAGCGAAGGCGAAGATCTCAGTGGTCTTCAAGTCGTTCCGCGCGGATTTCCACAAGAGACCGACGGGGGAGGTCCATTTCACCTGCCGGGACGGGGCGAGGATACGAAAGCAGATCCGGGAGACCCTCAAGGCCGGAAAACGCACGAACCGGTCCATCGTCATCACCGCAACGACGCCCAAGGTCTCCGGCTTGGAGCCGGTGGCGACCTTCGAACTGACGCTGTCCCTAAAAAAGGCCGCGTAGGGGCCCCTACTGGATTTCAAACACGTACAGATCCCCGTCGTGGTCCTCGGGCAGAAAATAATAGCGAAGCTGGTCGCCGGTCTGTTCGAGGGCCATGGGATTCCGGGTCATGAGGATTTTTTTCAGGGTGCGCGGAATGAAGCTCACATCCTGGATCAGGTCGAAGTCCAGCAGGTCCACCACGGCGAGTCCCCCGTTCGCGTTCGCCCGCGTTCCCGAGCAGAGCATGGCGGGCCCGCGCAGATATTTGCAGTCCTGGTAGGAATACTCGTCAACCTCGTTCAGGACCTTCCGGATGAGCCTGCCGTTCGGGGTCCATTCGTAAAAGGCCTGCGCATCCCAGTTCATGCCGACGAGGGTTCCGACCTCCCGGTTAAAGACCACGGCGCCGATATGGTCCTCCACGCGGAAGGCCTCGACGGCCTTGAGCGTCGCTGGATTGATCTTGTAGATGATGGACCGGCTGCGGGGACGGTATTCGGCCACGGGCACCCAGATGGACTGGCCATCGAAGTCGATGCCGCCGGGGTGGTACATCTGCCCCTCCCCCAGCGTCGTTTGGCGGAGGAGATTGCCTTCGAGGTCGAACTCGAAAAAGTGGCCGATCCCCTTCCCCTCGCCCTTTTCCTGCACCTCGACGGACGAAAGGTAAAACCGGTTTCCGATCTTGACCAGTCCCTGCGGATGATGCGTATCGAACTTGGGTCTGACTCTCTCGATCAAGTGCCAGACGGCGGGTTTGGCATCGGCGCGGACCGCCGCTATGGACAGGACCAAGTCAATGACGAGAAGGGTCAACGAGGCGCGTTTCATGAAGAATTATTATCATATCGGAACGATCGAGAAAACGAAGCGGAATCTATTTCTTGCGGAGATTGGCGGCGAGGGATCCGTCCGCGACCATCATGCGGGGAAACGGCGGGAGTGCCCGGACTCGCAGGACGCTCGCGCGGTCAACGAAGTCACCCTCCGACTGGACGGCCGCCGCGAAAGGCGAACCGTCGTCGCTCCGGAAAGTGAACTCCATCTCCTCCCCCACCTGGAGACGGGGCTGGTTCGTTTCCGAAAACGATTTCAGACGGTCTTCCGGCCCGAGGCCGGCCGGATTCCCGTTGCGTGACTTGATCCCCGCCCAGAGCACTTCCTGGAACATCTTCACGGTGTTCCAGCGTCCCTTGGCTGGGAATATCTTGACGCCTAGGCCGGGTCGCGGCGTTCCGGGAAGTCCCATCTTTTCGTCGGCGCGGACGACGGAATGGAAGAGGACCTCAAGAATCTCCTGTGACGTTCCCGCGCCGCCGGGCGCGTTCCAGAGGGCGTGAAAAGAGCGTTGCGCCCACGCGTTTCCGAGAAAAAGCCGTTCGCGGTGACGCTTGGCCTTTCTTCCCCGTTCCTCCACCGTGCTCTCGTAGACCGGCGCGATGGTCTCTCCGGCGCTCAAGCTGTGGCAAAAGACCTGAGGGATCCGTTCCTCCCCGAGAAAGGCGACGCCGAGATTCAGGGTGGTGACCAGGGCCTCGTCCATGAACTTGAGCGCCTTCTTGGCGGCCGACTTGTCGGAGGCCCGGATTTTCGGCGCGCCATAGATGCTGCCGTTGTCGTTGGCCCCACCCAGGGGCAGGATCCCCACCTGAATGCCGCTTTGCAGCATCCGCTCGTAGACGAGCTCGGGAGCGCCCTCCCAGAGATCGTGGAGCCGGGGAAAGGCGTACCGCAGGACGCCCATAACGGCGTCGCTTCCGGTCCTGTCCCCTCCCAGGGCGATGACGCCCAGGGGATTGCGGAGCGAAGGCTCCTTTTCCGCGACGAGGGCCGTGATCTCCCGGAGCCGTTGGTCCGGGTCCGGATCGGTTTCGTAGATGGTCATTCGGGAACCGACCTCGTGCTGGACCGCGGACGCGATGTCCACCGCCTCGAAGTTCCCGGCCTGTGGATTCACGACGGCGATCCACTGCGTGTTGGGCTGGATGGGGGTGATCAGAGCGGGCCGGAGAACGCCCAAATGAGACCAGGGTGCGGTCATGATAAGGCCTCATCGCCCCTTGGAAAAATGGGTTGCGGGTTGTTTACGACCTGGTATTTCTCCCGGAACCTTCCATGGCAAGCCCCCTTCCAGACGACGAAATCCAGCTCATTCTGATGAATTTGAAGGATTTTGGCGCCTTTCGCGGCGAGGCCGCCGCCCTCTTGAGCCCCGACGAGCGCGAACGTGCGGACCGCTTCAAGGCACGGGGGGCCGAGGAGCGCTTCCTTCTCGCGCGAGGCCTCCTTCGCCGGGCGTTGGGCGGGATTTTGGGCGAAGATCCCGCCTCCCTGAGGTTTTCATACGGCCCGAAGGGGAAGCCCAGGTTGGAGGGGAAGAACCTGAGCTTCAACCTCGCGCATTCGGCGGACAGGGTGGCGATCGCCGTCGCCAAAGACCGCGATGTCGGCATCGACCTGGAAAGGATCCGCCCCGAAAACGACGCCCTGGTCGAGCGATATTTTTCCGCCCCGGAGGCCATCCTCTACCGCGCCACCCTGCCGGAAAAACAGGGGCTCGCCTTCTTCCACTTTTGGACCGCGAAGGAGGCCTATCTCAAGGCGCGCGGCGACGGCCTGTCGCGCGGGCTCAAGAGCCATTCTTTCTCGGACCCCTGGGAGAATCCGCCCCGGCTCACCTGGGTCGGATGGGACGACCGGGAGCCGGCCCGGTGGTCATTCCACCGCTTCTGGCCGGCCGAGGATTGCATCGGGACCCTCGCCTATGCGGGGGGTCCTGCTTTCGTTAAGGAAATTAAGTTGTTATGAAGACGGTCAACGCAATACCCTGTCGGGTGTCCAATCCGATACAAGGAGAGTTATGAAACGATCCCTCGCCCTTTTCGCCGGAGCCTTGATGGGTCTCACCCTGCTTTGGGGCGCCTCTTCGTGCAGCGGCATCAATCTCTTCAGCGTCCAGGACGACAAGGACTTGGGGGCGCAGGTCGACGACGAGATCAAATCGAGCCCGTCGGACTACCCTCTCTTGGACGAAAGCGACTATCCCGCGGCATACGCCTATTTGAGAGACATCCGTGATGAAATTCTTGACTCGGGAGAGGTCGCCCACCGGGACGATTTTGTTTGGGAGGTGAATATCATTCATGACGACTCGGTCTTGAACGCCTTTGCGACGCCCGGCGGATACCTCTATTTCTACACGGGCCTCATCAAGTATCTCGACAGCGAAGATCATTTTGCGGGCGTCATGGGCCACGAGATCACGCATGCGGCCGAGCGCCACTCGACGGAGGCGCTGACGGAGGTTTACGGGGTGGATCTGCTCCTGAGTGCGGCTCTGGGAGATGACTTGGGAATTGTTCAGGACATCGCAAGCGGATTGAGCGCTCTCGCCTTCAGCCGCGACAACGAAGCCGACGCCGACGCACACTCGGTGGAATATCTCGCCAAGACCCGCTATGCCTGCGACGGCGCGGCCGGTTTCTTCGAAAAACTAATCGCCGAGGGCGACGCCGGAAGCCCACCGGAATTCTTAAGCACCCACCCCAACCCGGACAATCGCGTCGAGGCGATCCACGACAAGGCCGCCAACCTGGGCTGCGATACGACGCCTTCGGGGCGCGACTATCAGGCATTCAAGGATATGCTGCCGTGATTCTGCAGGGGCGGGGTTGCCCCGTCCCTACGAGGGAAGGCAGAGAAAGGTCACGCTAATCGGCGGGTTTCTCTCTCCCGGCAGATCGCAGGGAAAGACCGGACGTGTGCCGCGGCGGAATTCGCGCGGGACGCGATAGCCCGCGCGTTCGAAGACCTCGGTCCACGAAAGCCGTTCGGTCGGCGGGTCCATCGGCCAAGGGGTGCGGAGCCTTTGGCCGGAGACCTGGTGGGTCCACCGGAAACCCGCGTGGTAGGAATTCCACCCGGAGTCCCGGATCTGGCGGTCGGTGAGGCCCGATTCTTCGGAAAAGGCGATCGTAATCCCCGCCTCCCGGTATTGCCGGAGGACCGAGATCATCTCGTCGTCGGATTTTCCGCGGGCCTCGTGGAACCCGTTGCCGACGATCATGACGGTGCTGCCGCCGGAAGAGTCGCCCAGGGCGTCGTTTGCGCGGAGGAATTCCACGAGGGGCGCCGGCTTGGCGATGTCGGCCTGAAGAAATTTCATGCCCGGCGGCAGGCGCCTTGCCTCCAGCTCGCGCTTGGCCCCTTCGATCGCCGCGTCCTCGAAGTCCGCTCCAAAGTAGCGCACCCCTTCGTCTCCGAATTTTCGCCTAAACTCCTGGACGCCCACGCAAAGCCCCATGGCGTGCTCGATCACGATGCAGTAGCGGGTGTCCGTCGCCCGCGCGTAATCCCACAGGATCTGGACGGCGTCCTTGAAGCTCTTGCGGTTGGCGTCCCGGCTGGCGGCGATGTTCCTCCCTCGCTCCACCGACGGGCGAGCGCCCGAGGCGCTGAGCAGATCGGCGTGGCGGTTCAAATACGGATGGTAGGCCCCGATGATGCCGTAGACCCCAGGTCCCCTTTCGAAGACGCGGGCCCCGAGAGTCGTGACGCGGCTTCCTGCGACCAGACCCGCCGCGACGAGGAGGTTGCGAAGGCCCGGGAGGACGCGGTCGTCCGGAAACTCGTCGCCGGCGCGCAATCCTTGCAAGAGACCCGAAGCCTTGAGGGCGAGGACCGCCGGCAGGAGCCGGTAGCCGATCTCCAGGTCACGGCGGCTCGCCGTCCAGTCGGCCGTCCGTTGGGATTCGGCGGGCAGCGTCAGCCACCGGCGGAGGAGCGACTCGCGCTCCGGGCCTCTTTGTCCCCCGAGCCAAACGCTGAGCTCGCCGGCCATGTCGGTCCGAAACTCGTCGGGCAGGTCCAGGCGCCTGTCCAAGCGGTACGGGAGCGTCGGCGACTTGGCATAGCCGTCGGCGAAGCGCTCCAAGACGCCGCGGGTCCAGAGAAACTGAAGGTCGAACGAGAGCTGTTCGGGTTCCAGGTCCAAGAGTTCGGCGTCCTCGCGGGTGATCACCTCGCGTCTCTGATCGAGGAGATCCAAGAGCCCCGACCGCGCGTGCGTGGCGAGGATCTGGCGCATGAGCCAGAGGTCGGGAGGGGCCGTCACGGCGGCCGTGTTGGCCAGGGTGTGAAACGCCTCCGCGGCCCGCCGGATCGAGGTCACGGTCGCGGAGGAAAGTCCGCGCGGCTTCTCGACCGATCGCCTGAGGACCTCGACCCACCGCAGGACCTCTCCCCCCCGCGAGAAGAGATGCGGGACGCCGTCGACAAAGGAACGAAAGACCGATTCTTCGATGAGGGGAAACCCGTCCGGCCCTTGCGTGGCGGGCCTTAAGGCGAGTTCAAGAAGGCGTTCGCCGGACGGGGTTTTGAAAAGCTCTGGAAACTGCGAAAAATACGCGGAGAGATACGGACGGCTGGTCTGGATCTGCCGCTGGAGCCCGGAGAGACCTCCCAAGACCCTCTCAACGCCCATCGCGAGTTGCGGGGCCGCATTTTCCAAGAGACCGCGTATCGACGTTCCGCCGGTGAAGGCGTCAATCCGGGCGGAAACGCCATCGGCCGTCGCCGCGGCGAGGCCTAAGACCTGAAAGCCGGCCGAGGCGGCCGCGGGGGGGATGCGAAACACATGAGCTCCTTAGCAAACTTGAAATCCGATCGCACCGAAGCCGGAGGGCCTCGGTGTGCGGCTTTCTTCGGAGCGCAGATGCGCGAGTTGCTAAACTTTATCAATGTTTTCGGGTGACTTCAGCGCCGGACGTCAATCGTCCGGTCGCGGAGGTCCCAAAAGGCGACGTGGCGGCCTGTGGCGTTCTCAAAGTCCAATCGCAGCGAGTCACGGCGGAGGCCGCGACCCGGATGGACCTCGAGGGTCCGGTTGTAATTGCAGCCTTGGAGTTCCGGGTCGTAGGAGCCGTAGACGGATAAGGCCCCGTCCGGGCCCAGGACCAAGTCCGCCTCGCCTGTGAGGAGGCCGCTCACATCGTAGCCTCGACCCAAGATGACCAGGGCCCCGATGTCCTCTCCCGAAACGACCTCGTAGGAACCCGTTGGCAGGCCCCGGTACCGGTTCCCGCGATCCGGGTCAACGGTCCAAAGCATGGTACGGTGAAAACGCTGGATCAAGGCGATCGCCTTTTCGCTCAGACTCCACGCGGAGCCGACGGGACGCCTCTCCATGCACATCTCATGCAGGAGGTAGGACGGGTTTCTCAGGTTTCCGTAAACGTCGTTCCGGGGCGAAAAAATGTCCTCATGATCGACGATGCGGTTGCCGTTGACGTCCCTGACCCGGGTCGGCGAACCCCGTTCCCCCTGGCGGGCGTTGTAGTCGGCGACGGAGACTCTCCGGAAGAGGTCCCGGTTGACAATGGCCTTGGTCATGGCGGATTCCTTTCTCCTGGCGGCCATCGGTCGGCCGCGCGTTTCGGTTATCGGGGCCCGACGGAGAATCGTTTCCTAAATTCGCCGCCGGACACGTCAAGACTGTCTAATGAAATGGACGGGGGACCACGCCCGGGAGGACATCCATGATCTGGTCCGCTCTCATCGCTCCGTATCAGGCCCAAGCCCAGGCCGCCGCGGAACGCACGGCCGCCTATGTTAACGGGGCGGTCTCCGGCATGATGACGGTCGTCGACCGCCTTGTCGCCGATCCCCGCGTGGAGCCCCGCGTCGGCCAGGTTTTCTACGGCCTCGCCCAGCGCACGCATCCCGATCGCCTGATCACGTCGATTCCCGGCCGGATGGTCTCCCGGCTGAGCGGCTGGGCCGGGTTTCCGGCCGATCTCTCGCGCCGGCCTCTTTCCACCTGGCAGAGGCGCGAGTACGTGGCGCGGCACCTGGCCCTGTCCGCCATGATCGCCCCGCTCTTGGGAGGCTTCCTCTACGGCGCGAACCCCGCGGGCGTCCGTTTCACCCGCAGGGACCTGGCGGTGATGAGAGAGAGGTATTTCGAGTTGGTCGAACGCGACGCCCGGAACGCGGGGCGGCTGTATCCCCGGCACATCCTGAACGTCGCCTTCGGGGACTTGGACGGGGAGCGGGTCCTCCAGTCCACTTACCGGACACGCCGCCAGATGATGGAGGCCATCCGTTCGCGCGTCGGCTACGTCCGGGAGCGCCGGGGGTACGACGCCTCGCTGTGGCCGGATTACTTCCTTCACCGCTACCATTGGCGGGATTGGTTCGACGACGAATCGGCCTTCAGCTGGGATTCAAAGACGGAGCTGCTCTTCGCGGGACTTTACGGCGCCATGCAGCGCGACGCCCTGCAAGGCGCCCTGGAAGGTTTTCTCAGGGCGGACAACCAAAGACGTTCGAACCCGAAGCGGGGGCCGGTCCGCGTGGTCGAGATCGGGGCGGGCACAGGGACCTATGCGAACTATTTCCTGGAGACGGCGCGCTGGCTCGGGAGGCTGGAGGGTGTGGAGTACGGGTTCGTCGAAATGAGTCCCTCCAACATGAAGCTTGCCCGGGACCGTCTCGAGCGCTGGGGCGATCGCGTCAAGTACTTTGATTGGGAGCATGACCGGGCCGCCGCGGAGGCATTGCCTTACAAGGACGCGAACGTTGACGTCATCGTCGCCGTCAACCTTTTCCACGAACTGCCTCCGGACGTGCGTCGGGAGGCGGCCCGGGAGATCTCCCGCGCCCTCCGGCCCGGCGGGAGGTTCGTATTTTTCGACTCCGTCCAGGCGGGCGACGGCATGGACAGCCTCCTCCGCGCCTTCGGCGAGAGCGGGCACGGAAAGGCGGAACGCGCCGGCGTCTTTCACGAGCCTTATATCCCCGGCTACGCGCGCGAGAACCTGGACGCCCTTTTCGGCGGCGCCGGCCTGAAGCGAAAGGCCCCGTGGCAATACGCCTACATGGCGAAGGGAACGGTCTTCGAGAGGGAGTTCTGAAACCTAGCGCCGGCGGAAGATCCGGTCGATCTGGAGTTTCGATTCAATCGGGCGGCACAAGTCGTCCAGAAGGCCGTCATGAATGTCGTAGATCCATCCGTGCACGGAGAGCTTCTGCCCCCTCTTCCAAGCGTCCTGCACCGTGCTCGTCGCGCAAACGTTGATCATCTGGGCACGGACATTCAGCCGGCAGAGACGATTGGACCTCTCCCGCTTGTTCCGCAGCCGGTCGAGCTCACGGGCGTTGTCGCTGTAGACGTCCTTGACGTGGCGGAGCCAGTTGTCGATCACCCCGTGCGATCGGCTCTCCATCGCCGCCTGGACCCCCCCGCAGCCGTAATGACCGCAGACGATGATGTGCCTCACCTTCAGCTGGCGCACGGCGAACTCGATGACGGAAAGGCAGTTCAAGTCCGTATGGACGACGACGTTGGCCACGTTCCGGTGCACGAACAACTCGCCGGGGTCGAGCCCGACGATCTCGTTGGCGGGCACGCGGCTGTCCGAACAGCCGATCCAGAGGTAATCCGGGCGTTGGATTCTGGCGAGGCGGCGAAAATAGCCAGGCTCCTTCTCCTCGCGCCGCTCCGCCCAAGACCGGTTGTTTCGAAAGAGATGTTTCAGCGCGTTCATGGGCGGTCACCGACCTTCCGGTACGATTTCTGGCCGAATATGGCCGAAACCTTCGCGTAATGCTTGAACTCCAGGAGATTTCCGGACGGGTCCTGGAGAAACGTCGTGTGGTGTTCGAGGGGTGTTCCTTGATACCGGACGCGTGGTTGTTGATAAAACTTCAAGTTTTTCTTTACTGCCCGTCGGACCAGGGCCTTCCACTCCTTGAGGTCCTCAAAGACCAGTCCAAAATGCCGTGGGTAGATCCCCTTCTGGGCGGGCCAGGGGGCCTCCGTCCGTTGGGCGACGATCTGGTGGCCCTTGAGATTGAGGATGAGCGAATGTTCGGAGGCCCGTCCCTCCCGGCAACCCAAGCCGTCCACGTAGAAGCGTTTCGCAGCCTTCAGGTCGCGGACGGGAAATGCGAGATGAAAAAGGATCTTGGGCACGCGCGGCATTCTACGCAAGGTTCTCCGGAAGTCCACCGTTACGCGGACCGGAGCCGTGACCACCGGGCTCATGGAGGGGTCAGGACGTAGGAGCCGTCGCCCTGGCGCTGGATCAGGGCGGGGGCGATCGGACGGTTGGCCACGGTGACGGCGATATCGTGGGGGATCATGCCCTGGTGCGCCGCCAAGGCCGGAACGATCGCGTAATGGAGATAGCTGAAGACGCCCAAACCGAAGGTGGACAGAGAACGGATGACCCTGGGGTCGGAATACTGAAGGCCGTAGCCGAACACGGGAAGCGGCGAGAGACCGAGGTAGACGGCGACGGACCACTCGAAGGCCCTCGTTTCATTTGACTCCCATGGGAAGGTGATCTCCGCGTCCCCCTCGGCGACTGAGGCGAAGAGGCGCGGTTCCCGGTCGGTCAGGGGGAGGACGTTGGCGGTCATGTGGCAAAAATAGTCGACGAGGCTTGCGACGGGGGCGAGGAGGGGCGATCCGGCCTCGATCTCGTCCTTCCGGGCGCGGATGGCCAGGAAAATCTCCCTGACCGCGGGTAGATCCATTTGACGGCAGTCCAGAAAATAGTCCGTCCGACCCTCGGCGGGCCTGGCGATGCCGGCATGGCCCAGATGGGCGTCGAATGCGCAGACGTCCCCCAGGAGCAAGCTCCCCGCGCTCCGATAGGCGGGCGAGTCCGCAAGGGCCTGAATGAGGGCCGCCGGGATGGTCGTCAGGGGTGCAATGTGAAGTCCCGACACGGTCTGCCTATCGTCCCCTGCTTCCAGAAGGTTGCCTGTTGCTTTTTGTCGTCTTTTTTCCGCTCTTGGGTTACGCAGGGGCAAGGAGGTTCCTTATGGGTATCCTGATCACAATCCTCGTCGGCGGTGTGATTGGCTGGCTCGCCAGCCTGGTCATGAAGACGAACGCCCAGCAAGGCGCGCTGTTAAACGTTATCATCGGCATCGCCGGGGCCTGGCTCGGACGGTGGCTCTTTGGCGGCATTCTCCATATCGGCGGCGCCCACACGGCCGGAGGCCTCAGCCTCTATGGAATCCTGTGGGGAGTCCTCGGGGCGATCCTCCTGATCGCCATCCTCAAGATCCTGAATCTGCTTCGCTGACCCGCCCTATTTCGCAAAAAGCTTTTTGAATTGCCCGTAACCTTCCTTTTCCAGGTCTTCTTTGGGGATGAACCGGAGCGAGGCCGAGTTGATGCAGTAGCGCATGCCTTCCGGTCCGGGACCGTCCGGGAAGACGTGGCCCAGGTGGGCGTCGCCCGTCTTGCTGCGGACCTCGACGCGGGTCATTCCAAAGTTCGTGTCCGTCTTCTCCTTCACCATCCCGTCGTCGATGGGCTTGGTGAAGCTCGGCCAGCCCGTGCCCGAGTCGAACTTGTCCTTGGAGCTGAAGAGGGGCTCGCCGGTCGTGACGTCGACGTAGATCCCTTCGCGGTGATTGTCCCAGTATTCGTTCTGGAACGCCGGCTCCGTCCCCTCCTGCCGGGTCACCCGGTACTGCAGGGGCGTGAGTCTCTTCTTGAGTTCCTCGTCGGAAGGCTTGTTGTACTGAGTTGTTTTCAAGGCGTCCGTCTCCTGATCCTTCCAGGCCGATTCGATGAACTGTTCGCGGCCCGAAAACATCTTGTAGGACTGGTAACGAGCCGGGCTCTTCTTGTAAAAGTCCTGGTGGTAGTCATCGGCTGCGTAGAACTTTTCATAGGGCCGGATCTCCGTCACGATCGGTTTCTTGAAACGCCCCGAGGCCTGCAGTTGATTCTTGGACTCCTCCGCCAGCCGTTTCTGCTCCTCATTGTGGTAGAAGATGCCCGTGGCGTATTGCGAACCCCGGTCGACGAACTGGCCGCCGGCGTCGGTCGGGTCGATGTTTTTCCAAAACTCCTCGAGGAGCTCGGCGTAGCCCGTCTTGGCCGGATCAAAGAGGATCTGGATCGCCTCGACGTGGCCCGTGCGCCCCGACGAGACCTCTTCATAGGTCGGGTTTTCCTTCCGGCCCCCCGTGTAACCGGAGACGACCTCGACGACTCCGGCCATCTTTTCGAAGGGCGGCTCCATGCACCAGAAGCAGCCCCCCGCGAAGGTCGCCTTTTCCAGACGGGTTTGGTCGTTCATTGTTGTTTTCCCTCCCTTGTCCCGGCCCTCCAGCCCCAGGCAGGCCCCAAGAACGGCCGCCAGGGCCAAGCTTCCAAGGATGTTCAGTTTCTTTCCCATATGCCGGATGAGATGCGTGCCGAAGACAAAAGTCTCGGAGAATGCGTCCCCAGCGGGATTCGAACCCGCGTCACCACCGTGAAAGGGTGGTGTCCTAGGCCTCTAGACGATGGGGACGTGAGCCCTCCGGGATTCGAACCCGGGACACCATCCTTAAAAGGGATGTGCTCTACCGACTGAGCTAAGGGCTCCGAAAAAGTTTGCGGACACTAGCAAAGGCCCCCCTCAAGCGCAAGCTGTTGTCACGCCGCAGCGGCGGTCGCCGGCACCTTGATGGACAACGGGATGAATGGAAAGCTCGTCTGTGCCCTGGCCAAGGAGGGCGATGCCTTGAGCGGCCAGGAGACAGGCGAGGGACGTTTATTGCTTGAGCGGTTTCCGCCGTCCGAGCGAATCGAGCACCCGCTCCACCTGCAGGACCCTCTCCTCGAAGCGAACAAAGTCCCGTTTGGTGGGAATGCCGAGAACACGGAGAACATCCTGCGAGCGCCGCTTAAAGCGGGCCCGAAGATGTTCGCTTATTTCGGGCAACAGGCCTGTCATGAGTGCGTGCAACACGATTCCTCCTCTTTTTTGAGCGCGATCACAGGGCCACCCCCTTCTCGATATTCTTCAGCGTGGTCCGCGCGTGGCGGATCCGGTCGGCGATGCTCCGGCAGACCGTGTCGCAGATGGCCGTGATGTTCGGATCGGCGATCGAGTAATACGTGGAGGTCCCATCCTTCCGCGCCGCGACGATCCCCTCCACGGTCAGGACGGCCAAGTGTTTGGAGACGTTCGACTGGGTCGCAGCCGTCTCCGCGATGATGTCCGTCACCGTCAACTCTCCGTCGTGCAGCGTGCGCAGAATCTTGAGCCGGGTCGGCTCGCCCATCGCCTTGAGGAACTTCGCGACCTGGACGAGCGTCTCGTTGGTGAGCGTTTTCATGAGGAACCCTCCGGCTCATGTTCTCTATATGACTTTATATTCATATAACCCTTTTACGTTGGCAGGATCAAGGGCGGAAATTCGTGTTCACTCTGAAAACACTTTTCATTCGCGGCTCAGGCATCTAACATCCCCTTTTCATCAAGGAGAAAATCATGAGAAAGACCCTGTCCCGCACCCTCGCGCTCGCCGCCTTCCTCATCGCCGCGTCCGTTGCGTGCGCGGCCGATCCGGCCGTCAGCGGCACCTTCATGGGCAACGGCAAGGACGGAAAGCTGGCCTTCGCCATCGCCAAAAAGAGCGATCCCTTCGGCGGCAAGGAGACCGTCGAGGTCACGTTGACCGAGAAAGACACGGGCGGCAATCCCTTCAAGGCCATGTTCGGGGACTTCGGCAGCGCCCTCATCCTCAAGATCGATAGCGCGGGCGACATCATCGGCTGCCAGGTCGTCCATTCCGCCCATCAAAAGCAGGGATTCAGCTCGCTCGGGCGGATCAAGACCGAGAACTACAAGCTCGACCAGGGCGTGATCTCCGCCAAGGTCACGACGGGCGGGGAGATCGACACGTTCGGGGAGAAGTGGGCGGTCGACCTGACCTTCAAGACGCCTGTCAAGTAACACCAGTGGGGCGCATGAAGCCCAGGTTCCTCGCCAGAGGAGCCTGGGCTTCGTCCATTTTTGCTGCGACCTGTTCGCGGCCGCCACTGTTCCTCATCGACTGGAGACTTCTCCCGACCCGGCCTGCCTCTTGGAATCCGGGAAGGTCGGGCCCGAGTCGCCCTTCGTCATCTTCGCCTTGGAACCCGATGCGAGCTGAAGACGGAATTCCACACGGCGGTTCAAGTCACGGCCTGCAGGGTTATCCCGGCCGTTGATTTCGTTGGCGGCGACCGGTTGACTCTCACCCTTTCCGACGGAGTTCATCTCGCTCGACTGAATCCCGTGGTCGCTGAGATACTCCCTCACCGACGCGGCGCGCCGATCGGAAAGCGACATGTTGTAGGCGTCCGATCCCTTGCTATCCGTATGCCCCTCGATCGTGACATGCTGAACGTTCGCGCCTTGGATCGTCGCGACGATCTGATTCAGGACCGGATACGAAGATGCCAAAATGCGCGACTTGTCGAATTCGAAGTGGATCAGGTTGGTCCGGATGACCACTTCCGTGGGTGTTCCGTAGGAATACCAACGGGCGCACTTCACTTTGCCGGCCTGCTTGGCGTCGGAGATGCAGGCATCCGGATGGAACTTTTCGGGAATCGCGTTCCAGTTCGGACACTTCGTTCCGGCCTGATCGTTGGTTACGCAGGCAGGCGAATCGGGATTCGTCGGAGCCACCAGAGGCCCCGTTTTTTCCGCGAGGAGCGCGCTTGAGGCTAAAAACGCCCCCAAAACGGCGATCCCCCATATGGTGAGACGGTTATTCTTTGACATAGAGACATCCTCCTTCTTTCCTTTTTTGACCGACACAACAAGTCTAGAAGAACCGGAGGGGGCGGACAATCGGGGGAAACACGGTTGTTGACTGGGGGATTTCCCTAGCGGCAAGCGGCCTAGGAAAAGACGATCTGAAGAAACTGGTAGTGCCGCTTGGAGACGCCCTTCACCAGGATTTCGCAGAACTTCAAAAGCCCATAGGACCAAACGACGCCCCAGGGATGGAGAAGCACTTGCCTTAGCTGCATGACGCCGTCGATCATAAGAAACCCTCCATGGACCAGCGTACAGGAGCGGGCTCGGGCGGACAATCGGGGGAAACAGGATTTTCGGCTGGAGGATTTTCCCAGGAACCGATGGGGAAAAATAGGAGACCGGCGCCTCAACCCGCCGGCCGTCTGAATGCCGGAAACAGCAGCGAGATGAGGAACAACAGGGAGAAGACGACGAAAAGGATCTTCGCCACGTATGCGGCGCCGGCCGCGATTCCGGTTAATCCCAACACCGCGGAGAGGACCGCGGATAGGAAAAGTATTAACACCCAGTGAAGCATGACTCTTTCTCTCTTTGCTCGCCGGTCTTCGCTACCGTCAGCGAAACACGCCCAACAGGTAGGCGATGAGCAGAATCACCAATATGGTCCCCAACCCGATGCCTGCACCGCCTCCGAAACCCCAGCGGCGAGAACCGTAATAACCTCCACCGCCGCCGAGAGCCAGCACCAACACGACAACCAGGATTATCGTCCACATATTGTCTCCATTCCGTTCGCAGGGGCGACCCTGCTGTTAAAATCGGAACTAAGGCGAAACATCGATTTGGTTGATAACCCGCCCGACCCCGATCGGTTTGCGGGCTTTTTCTTCGATGCGTTGGCGTTCGCTGCCGGTATTCACCTGGCCGCGAAGCGTTACCTCTCCATTGATGGTGATGATCCTTATGTTCCTGACCTTCTCGAACAACGAGACATCCTCCTCCAAGGCCTCACGGATTTTAGCCGTCACCATCCTGTCGGATTCGGTTTGCCACACGTCCCCCTTGGGAATCTCGGTGCTCTGGGAGACATCCTGGGGAATGATCTGGGCATAAACTCTTCGTGAACCGGCATAAGCCTGGTTGTCCGAGACGAACCAGGCTATTGCCGCCAAAATTCCAAGGCAACCGGCTATTCTTAAAAGCTTCAGAATTCCGACACCATCGCTCATAATGGGTCCTGACTTCATTGAATGACGTCATGAGATTACAAGAGTAATAAAGGACGAACAATCGGGGAAAACAGGGTTTTTGATTGGGGGATTTTCCTATTGAAATTCGAACCGGAAGGCACTCTTTGCGACCTTGAAAAAAAACCTGAGGGGGCTCAGTTCACCCGCCTTCCGGAATTGCACGAAGCCGCTGACGCTTTTGCCCGGCGGGATCCCTTCTTACTTGCCCTGCAACGCCTTCTTAACCTTATCGACGCCGGATTTTATCTTCCCAGCCGCCTTGTCGATCGTGCCTTCGTTTTTCAGCTTTTTGTTTCCGGTCAACTCGCCGACCACCTGCTTGATGTTGCCTTTGGCTTTGTCTATTTCGCCCGCCATGATGGTTCTCCCTTTTGTTTGTCTGCCCCGAACTTTACAGAATATCTCTGTATCTCTGGAGTGGAATCTACAAGAGAAAGAAAGGTGGAACAATCAGGGGAAACAGGATTATTGACTGGGGGATTTCCCTAGTTTAGACGGACTTCAGCATCCCGTTCGTAACCGCGTCCATCAGCGCGCCAAAGTTCGTGCTGTCGAACGACGAGCCGCTGGTCAGCCAATCGCGGTGGCGCAACGTCGCGAGCCTCCCCTTCCGGTCATCGCGATAATGCCCCAGGACATCCAGGTGATCTCCGAGCCCCGCCCACACCAGAGTCCCCCAGAGCTGCGAGCGAATGGGGACGACGCCGTCGTTGGCGCTCCGATCGGGCACGAAGCCGAGCGCCCGCGCGAGCATCACCTCCGTCCGCCGGCCGGCCCGCGCGGCGGCGCATGGGTAGCGATCGTCATGACGCGACGTAATGCCGTGGAGCGCGGTGAACAGCGCCAAGGAAGCCGCCCGCCACGGATGCCCAAGCGTCCGGACCCACTTCCCGGGCGAAGGTGTCGGCGCCATCGAGGCGGTCGACTGGTAGGCGACGCCCGGACGGTCCCGGAAGCCGGCCACCGTGAGGTCCATGGCCTCCGGGCTGATCTGAAGCATCGAACCCTGATCCTCCTTGACGGCGTTGATGTAGGCGAGCACATCCGGGCGTCGAGCGTCTTTGACCAGTCCCAGCAGCAGGCCGACCGATTTGTCCAGGATCCGAAGCTTGATCCCGAGCGCGTCGTCGCCGCGCCCGATGAGCCCGATGAGTGCGCCCGCGGCGCCGAGGGGGTGCGCACCAAGGGAGAGCCCGCCCAACGTGAACGCCGACAGCGCGGAGAGCAAGCGCTGGCCGTTCGAGGTCACCAGGAAGCTTGCCAGCGGTGTGCCGTAGTGCGGGGTATTCATCGTCGTAACGCTTCGCAGCCGCGGGAGCCAGCGCATCACTCGCGCCGGTATCGGGAGCGTCGTGCTCGGCGATGCCGCCAGGCGGGCGTCCAGCCCGCCCGTCGAGTGCCCCACGAGGTGAATCGGCCCTTTGCCTCCGGATGTCCGGTCAATCAGCGCCGCGAGCTTCGCCGCCCGCCGGCGCACCGAGGCCGTGGGCAATACGTCCACGGCGTGAGTCTCGATTTGCTGGCCGGCGTCCCGAAACCGCGCCTGCAGCGCGCTCCTGACGTGCGCGAAGTAGTCATACGAGGCGAGGCGCGCAAAGCCGAAGAGCCCCGGGACGAAATAAATGTGGTGGAGCACCTTGGCGAGAATATCAGTCTTGAGCATCTTAACAAGGGAAGATGGAAACTTTTGACTCCGGGCGACTAGGGGAATCCCCCAGTCAATAATCCTGTTTCCCCCGATTGTGCGTCCCGTCGATTCCGTTCTAAAAATATTTCTTGCGGTAAAGGGGAATCTCCCTCACCGCTTGAAAGAAAATCAAAAGGAGAACCACTATGGCGGGCGAGATTGATAAAGCCAAAGGGAGCATCAAAAAGGCGGTCGGCGAGTTGACCGGAAACAAGAAGCTGGCAAACGAAGGCCGGATCGACAAGGCGGCTGGGAAGATAAAATCCGGCATCGAAAAGGTCAGGAAGGCTCTGCAAGGCAAGTAAGAAGATGGTCCCGAAGCCGGGCGTCCGCAACCTTTCAAAATAAAACCCGCCTCTCTCCCGGTGGGGAGAGAGGCGGGGGAACCGTAGAAGTCTACGGTAACAATTTGACCGTCTGTATCATCCCCTTGTAGGCAGGCTCATAAGAGCTGAATTCATTCGTCGGAACCGACAGTTCGATGTTATAAGCCCGCTTGGTTCCCACTCTCCAGAACACCGCCGTGTTGTAACGGACATTCTTGACCGGATCGGTGCCGCCGATGATGTAGACGTCATTGTTGTTGATCGTCATCTGCTGCACGGCATCGGGGTTGATTCCCCGTGACTTGTAGGCCTTCTGAAGATCCGAGGCGATGCTGGCCGTTGTCCACTTGGAAACGGCATCATCGTAGATCAACCAGATGACTGGATTGCCGCCCGACTTGTGAAGAACCCACTTGACCGGCCTTGCCATCTCATTGGTTTGCTGCGTGTCCCACTGCTCGCTCGGCTTCTCTCCCATGATCTCATTATTATAAGTCCATGCGTTTCCCTTCATCACCAACGGATTGTCGGCAAGGAGGGTGCCGTTCGACAAAAGCAGAGCAACTCCAGCCAAGACCAGCATCCCTGTCCATCTTTTTCTACCCATAGGAATCTCTCCTTATCATTGAGCAGGTGCCCCGCGGAGAGCGACCCGAACATAATTGTTCAGGACGCACTCGCGGGGTGTTGAAAACCTAGAGCGCCTTCGGAGCTGCGCCTGTCGGTGCCGTCGCCTCTTTTGGAAGAGGCGGCTGATTGCCGCTCGTGGGGCTTGCCTGCTTGATTCCTTGCTCTTGCGGGCTGTTGCCCTTTTGCTGTTGTGGTTGCGAGGGCTTCACTTCCGCCCCGGTCTTGGTGCCGGGGGGCGTGGGTTGTTTTTGTTGGTCCATGTTCGTTTCTCCTTGGTTTATTCGTGATCGTTCTTACTTCACCAATTCGCCTCAGGCCGCTGGCCGTCTGAATCTCGGAAATACAAGCGAGACAATGAACAACACGACGAAGACGACGAAAAGAATCTTCGCTATGTAGGCGGCGCTGGCCGCAATTCCGGTGAATCCCAATACCGCGGCGACCACCGCGAATAGGAAAAACACTAACGCCCAGTAAAGCATAACCCCCTCCTCCCTTTGTTTGATTGATGCGATGAGATTATGGGAGGAGCAAGGGAAGAACAATCGGGGCAAACAGGATTTTTGACTGGGGGATTTCCCTACGGACGGAGCTCAGTACGCTAATACAGTCTTGGGGGCCGGAACACTCACCGTTAGCAGAACCGGCAGCCCCATCGGCATGTGATGGTCGTCGGCCAGGTTGACCGAAATCGTGTGCTCCCCCGGAGCCAGCTCTCGGAAGCTCAGTCTGGAGGTCGGGGTGGCGATGATCGGCCCCCCGTCCAACTGGAAGAGGAGATGCCCTTGGATCGAGCCCGGAACCTGGGATGCGAACGCGGGATCCACGAGGCGGACGCCCCGGACCGTCACCTCAACGGTCGCAGTCCTGTTGGCCGCGTTCTTTGTCTTGTCGACAAGGCGCGCACTGATGAAGTTAGCGGAAGCCGAGTTCAACGCGTTCTTCGAGCGCCCGTTGCGCGCATCGGCGGCGGACCAAACGATCAAGCCGAGCGCCAGGGCCGCGAATCCCAACAACTGAAATGACTTGAACCTTTTCATGGCCCTTTCCTTCGAAATCACCTGCCCACGACGCGGGCGCCCGGATGCCAGGCTATTTGCAAGCTGCCCCGGAATCCAGGCTACAACCGCATCCGCCGGAACCCTGCGGCTGATTGACGGTCGTCTTGGAGGGACGGACGACGATCACCTGAGGGTCGGGAGGGGGCGCGGGGGTGCCCGTCTTGACCTCAATACTCCCTTCCGGGGTCTGAACTTTTATTCCCGATTCCTCCGATAGGCCCAGGAACGGTATGGCCGCAAAAAGAACGGCCAGAAAAAGAATTTTCTTCATTTGACACCCTCCCTTTTCATTCGATTACAGGCTCATATCCATGGTCGTGTTCGAGCCCGCGATGACCGCCGAGATCTCTGTGTCTGTCTCCTGGCCGAAAGACGATCCGACAATAGTCACAGCGCCTTCAGGCAGCGTGGCCGAATAGCTACCTCCATTCGCGACGTTGAGCGATGTGATCTCGATTTGTTCCGCATTGCCTTCGATCGTCTGGTCCTGGCGGAAGCTCAAGGTGATGAATGCATCTGGATCGCCGCCGCTGAAGCTTGTGGTTCCCGAGAGCGTTCCGGTCGCGGCGGTACCGAGTGCAGCGTCCTGAGTGGCGGTCTCGCCGGCCGCGACCGTGATCTTGGTCACGAAGGCCTGGAAGCCCTGCTTGTAAAAGACCAGATTATAGGTGCCGGGCGACAGGAAGAGCGAAAAGCGGCCGTCATCGTCCGATATCGTGGCGGCTTGCACGGTCACTCGGTCTTTCGCATCGGCCGCTGCGCCGTCGAAGATCTGGGCCGAGACCGTCGTGCCAGCCAGCCCGCTGTCATCCGGGGACTGTGTGACCTCTCCGCTGATGATCGAGGCTTTCCGGGTATCCAACACCTTGATCGTGGGCTTGAGCAGGTACTTGCCGCTGTTGCCCGCGATCACGACCGAGGCGCCGGCGTTAAAGTCGAGGACAAGCTCCGTCGTCGAGTTTTCGTTGATGTCAAAGCCATGGACGATCTTGATTCCCGTCTGCATGCCGCTGGGGACTTTCAGCTCATGGGCATTCCCATCCAGGTCGATCACGTAATTAGCGAACGGATGGGCGAGGCTTAAGATGTTGATGGAGCCTTCCGGTGTGTCTCCCAAGATCAGTCTCATCTGGGTGTAATGGCCGGCTTTCAGATCCGCGATCCCCAGCGTCTCGCGCACGCCGTTGACGAGTTGCAAGAGGTCGTAGGTCTTGTTCGGAGTCCCGACCGTCTCCCAGCTGTCCTCTGCATCTCCGGACATGTGGACCTCGACGGCTTTGACGGTGACGTAGACGGCCTGATACTGGTCCGTCGATGCGTCCGTCAGGCCGACGGACAGGGTTCCGTTGCCTCCGCTGCTACCACAGCCCCATAGAAAGAACGCCGCGAGCGGCGTCACAACGAGAGATTTGACAAGTTTGTTCCATTTCATAGACGTCACCTCTTTATCGCGGTCTGAAGATCTCCTGAAAGATTTGCTCAACAAGGTTACTGGTTTGACGGCCGTTAAATTCATTCTTGCTCAAGAAGTCGTCCCCATTGGTGTCCAGACGGTCAAAGCCCACGGTCGTGCTGCGCCATTCGCTGCGTGAGATCCTCCCGTCGTTGTTTTGATCGAGTTCCCCAAAGACGGAAACGGGGCGCTGCTCCCGATTATTAAATTCGTCACGGCTTAATTGTCCGTCGCGGTTGAGATCCAGTCCATCAAATGACCGGCTGGTGTTATGCCATTCATCCCGTGATATGACCCCGTTGTTATTGTGATCGAGCTCGCCAAATTGATCCATCCCCGAGCGTTGATGGAACTCCTCAACGCTTAAGTTGCCATTATGATCCCGATCCAGACGGTCAAAGTCCTGCGTCGAACCCGTCCATTCGTTGGCGGAAATCACGCCATTGTTGTTGCGATCCAAGGCGCGAAATGGATCTGCCTTCTCAGGGCGACGCGCACCCGGCCTCACCTCATCACCCGAGAGGACACCGTCACCATTCCAATCCTGGTTGTCAAAAGACTTGTCGCTGTCCCCTCGCCATTCCTCGCGCGTGATCACGCCGTCGTTATTCCGATCCATGCCCCGGTATTTCATGTTTTCTTTTTTCTTTTGCGCATGGGCCATCCCCGCTGAGAGGGACAGGATCAAGGCGAACAGAAAAAGGGACATGATGGGTTTAGACAAAAGCATAATGCGCCTCCCTCATTTGTGATTCAAAAATGAGGCTACAGGAGATGGAAAGGGCCTACAATCGGGGGAAACTGGATTTTCGACTAGGGGATTTCCCTACAGAATGCGGCGAGCCTTTGATTAAATTCCGCTGGATTTTCCAAATTGCTTAAATGCCCCGCGGTCGGAATGACGTGCATCTGCGCGTTCGGTATTTTCTCTTTCAGGGAGAGAGCCGCTGAGGGCGGGGTGATCTGATCCTTCTCGCCGACCAGGACGAGGGTCGGAATGTTGATTCGTTTCAACGATTCCGTCGTATCGGTCCGGGAAGCCAAGGCCAGCAGGGCGCCCCCGATTCCCAGGGGCGAATTCTTCAGGATCATCCCCTTGGTCGTGTGGACGATCTCGGGATTTGTCTTGAACGTCTCCGGCGCAAAGGCCGGTTTGACGAATTCCTCCGCAAACGACGGAACCCCTTTCTCTTTGAGAAGTCTTAGGCCCGCCGAGCGCTTGATCTTCGCTTCGTCGGAATCCGCCTCGCTTCGCGTGTCGCACAGAACAAGGGCGTTAAAACGCTCCGGATGCCTCTCAAGGGCGCGCAGGGCGATGTAGCCCCCGAGGGAGAGGCCGCAGACCGCCGTCGTGTCGATCCGCAGATGATCCAGCAAGGCGATCAGGTCGTCCACAAAGAGCTCGATCGTGTACTGCCCATCGCCGACATCGCTTTCCCCATGCCCTCGGAGGTCGTAGGCAATCACACGGCGTTCCGCGGAAAGGGCCTGAATTTGAGCGTTCCACATGGTGAGGTTGAGGGGAAAGGCGTGGATGAGGACAAGGGGCCCCGCCTCCCTGGGGCCGTGATCCTCGTAGTGAATGGC
>DATIGE010000063.1 GCA_035454885.1 bacterium | reverse complement strand
GAAACGATCAGGAAAAAGCATTGGATTCGCGAATATGGGGAGGCGATCCTGACCGCCTTCCTCGTCGCCTTCGTCATCCGCTCCTTCGGCATCGAGGCCTTCAAGATCCCGTCGGGGTCGATGATCCCGACCCTCATGATCGGCGACCACATCTTCGTGAACAAGTTCGTCTACGGGTTGCGCATTCCGTTCACCAAGAAGAGGATCGTGACCTTCAGCGAGCCCAAGCGGGGGGAAGCCATCGTCTTCATGTACCCCTTGGACGAGAGCAAGGACTTCATCAAACGGGCCATCGGGCTCCCGGGGGACCGCATTGCGATCCACGGCGACGAGGTGACGGTCAACGGGTTGGCGTTGGCAAGGCAGCCGGTCGAGGTCCGCGCCTCCAACGGCGACCGTTTTCTCACGATCATTCCGGAGGCGGTGGCCGACCAGGTGAACGGGCATGAGATCCCCGCGTTTCCCCGTTGGGAGTCCTATGCCTATTTCGTGGAGAAAGTGGGGGACGTGAACCACCTGGTCCAGTTTGACGAGAGGCCGTCCTACGCCGAGTCCGAGTTCGAGGTCCCCGCCGGCCACCTCTTCGTGATGGGGGACAACCGGGACAACTCCTCCGATTCCCGCGAATGGGGCTTCGTCCCCATGGAGAACGTCAAGGGCCGCGCCATGTTCGTCTGGCTCTCCCTCGACTACGACGAGATCCGCCAAGGTCTCGCGAACATAGGCCGCTGGATTCGATGGGACCGGTTTGGGAAATGGATTCAGTAGTTGCATTCTCCTTGACAGGCGAGGATAATTTCGCGAAGAAGACGCCCCAATGATCGCGAAGAAAAAGACAGAGATTCCTTCACAAACCCCGCCACGGCGGGGTTTTTTTTTGCCTCCGAAGAACAAGGACCTCCTCGGCATCAAGGATCTCAAGAGGGAGCAGATCGTCGAGGTCCTCGAGACGGCGTCCCGGATGAAGGCGCGTCTCGCGTCTTCCCCGCAAAAGCTGGATGATCTCAAGGGTAAGGCCGTCATCAATCTCTTCTTCGAGCCCTCCACGCGCACCCGGGCGTCCTTCGAATTGGCGGCGCGGCGCCTGTCCGCCGACCTCCTGACGATGACCCCTCAGGCCTCCAGCCTCACCAAGGGCGAAAGCCTTCAGGACATGGTGGAAAACCTGGAGGCCATGGGACCCAGGCTGCTCATCGTCCGCCACGGGTCGAGCGGGGCTCCTGGCCTCATCGCGCGCCACACGAAGGCCTCCGTCATCAACGCCGGCGACGGGTCCCACGAGCACCCCACCCAGGCGCTTTTGGACGTCTTCACCGTCTGCGAAACGCTCAAAATCACCGACTACGGGGACTTGAAGGGACTGAACGTCCTCATCGTGGGCGACCTGGCCTACAGCCGCGTGGCGCGCTCGAACCTCTTCGCCTTCCGGAAGCTCGGGGCGCGCGTGACGTGCGTGGGGCCGGCGACGCTTCTGCCGCCGGGGCTCGAATCCTTCGGCGCCCGGGTGGGGACGGACTTCGACCGCGAATTGCCGGGGGCCGACGTCGTCATGCTCCTCCGGATCCAGAAGGAGAGGCAGGAGAAGCTCAATTTCCCCTCGCTCGCCGAATACACGCGGTTTTACGGGCTGACCAAGGAGAGGCACGCCCGGATGAAACCGGAGGCCCTCATCATGCACCCGGGCCCGATCAACCGCGGCGTCGAGATCGACCCGGACGTGGCGGACGGGCGGACGGGAGGCGGGGCGCGGACGGTCATCCTCGATCAGGTTCATCACGGGATTCCGGTGCGGATGGCGGTCCTTTCGTTATGGGGGGCGCGCGAGTAGGGCGAACACAAGGTTCGCCCCTACACGGTGGAACATGAAGATTCTCATCAAAAACGGCCGTGTGGTTGATCCCGCCGAGAGACGGGATGGTGTTTTCGATGTCCTTTGCGTGGACGGCAAGGTCGCCAAGGTGGGGAAGGGGCTTCCGGCCGAAGGCGTCGATCGGATGGTCGACGCGAGGGGCTGGGTGGTTGCCCCGGGTTTCATCGACCTGCACACGCATCTTCGCGAGCCGGGGTACGAGTACAAGGAAGACTTGAAGAGCGGGACGGAGGCGGCCGCCGCCGGCGGCTTCACGACCGTCCTTTGCATGGCGAACACCCAGCCCGTGAACGACAACGCGGTCATTACCGAGTTCATCGTCCGCAAGGCGCGCGAGGTCGGCGTCGTGCGCGTGGTTCCCGTCGGCGCCATCTCCAAGGGCCTGGAGGGCAAGACCTTGGCGGACATCGGCCAGATGGCGGACGCCGGCATCATCGGCGTCTCCGATGACGGACGGTGCGTCATGGACAGCGCCCTCATGCGCAAGGCCCTGCAGTACGCGCGGGGTTTCAACCTGCTCGTCATTTCACACGCCGAGGACGAGAATCTCTCGGGCCCGGGCTCGATCAACGAGGGGGCGACGGCGACCGAGCTGGGGCTGCCCGGTTCGCCCAACGCGGCGGAGGAGATCATCGTGGCGCGGGACATCGCCCTCGCGGAACTGACGCGGGCGCGGCTGCACATCGCGCATCTGTCGACGCGGGGCAGCCTCGATCTCGTGCGCGCCGCCAAAAAGAGGGGCGTGGCCGTCACCTGCGAGGTGACGCCGCACCACCTGATGCTGACGGACGAGGCGGTGCGCGGCTACCGGACCGAGGCCTCGGTGCGGCCTCCGCTTCGGTCCGCCGAGGACGTCGCGGCCCTCAGAAAAGGATTGAAGGAGGGCGTGGTCGACGCCGTGGCGACCGACCACGCGCCGCACGCCTCGTTCGAGAAGGAGGTCGAATTCGTCAAGGCGGCGCACGGGCTGGTGGGTCTGGAAACCGCCTTGCCCTTGTGCCTCAGGCTGGTGGAGGACAAGGTGCTTCGCCTGCCGGACGTGATCCGCCTGCTCTCGGCCGGGCCCGCCAAGATCGCCGGATTCAAGGGGCGGGGGACCCTCAAGCCCGGATCGGACGCGGACATCACGGTCTTCGACCCCGGGGCCAAGGGAAAGATCGACGCCTCCCGTTTCCGCTCGAAGAGCCGCAACACGCCGTTTGACGGCTGGCCGGTGAGGGGGCGCGTGCACTACACGATCGTCGGAGGAAAGGTCGTTTACGATGAAGGCCATTTTAATTCTTGAAGACGGGACGGTCTTCGAGGGCCGGTCCTTCGGGGCCCCGGGCGAGAGGATCGGGGAGGTCGTGTTCAACACGAGCCTCTCGGGCTATCAGGAGATCCTCACCGATCCCTCCTACAAGGGGCAGATGGTCGTCATGACCTACCCGGAGATCGGCAACTACGGCGTGAATCCGGAGGACGTCGAATCCTGGAAACCGTTCGTCGAGGGCTTCATCGTCCGGAATTACAACGCGGCCCCGTCCAATTTCCGGTCCCGCGAGCCGCTTCATTCCTACCTTAAGAGGAACAAGATCGTCGCCATCGAGGGGGTCGACACCCGCGCGCTCACGCGCCACCTGCGCGACCACGGCTCAAAGACGGGTATCCTCTCGAC